>DAOTYR010000099.1:0-27049 GCA_034434655.1 Chloroflexaceae bacterium | reverse complement strand
TGAGAGCCAGGCCCTCCCGCGGGCGGGATGTGGGGAAACCGGGTTTCCCCACATCCCGCTCCAAGGGCTTATGTTCACGTCAGGAGCATGCACCTTGGCAAAGCAAGACGAAAAACAACGCATCCGCCGCAAGTTGCACGAGAAGGCCATCGAACTCGCGGCAATGAACCGTTGGGAGGAGGCGGTCGAGATCAATCGCCAGATCCTGAGCCTGGGCGAAGATCCCGATACCTACAACCGCCTCGGGAAGGCCCTCATGGAGCTCGGCCGTTACGCCGAGGCTCACGATGCCTATCAGCATACCCTGCGCCTCAATCCGACCAATGGCATCGCGCGCAAGAACCTCGCCCGCCTCGATGCGCTCATCGCCCGCGGGATCGAGACCGGCCTGGCCAACCGGCAACCGCGCCAGCAGGTCGATATGCGCATGTTTATTACCGAGACCGGGCGCACCGCGATTACGACCCTGATCGATGTGCCGCGCAGCCCCGCCGTTGAGGCCCTGGTGACCGGCGAGAAGATGGACTTCCGCGTGGAAGGGAAGAGCGTCTATGTCGTTGATGCCGATGGCAACGTCATCGGCCGCCTGGAGCCGAAACTCGGCCAGCGCCTGGCCGAACTGATCAGCGGTGGCAATCGCTACCTCGCCGCGATTGCTCAGAGCGATCCGCGCACTGTGCGCCTGCTCATCCGCGAGACCTACCAGGATCCCAGCCAGCGCAACCGGATCTCCTTCCCCGGCAAACTCGGCGAGGGCACCGCCTATGTCTCCAGCCTGCGCTACGAAGAGTACGAGGACCTGCTCGAAGAGGAAGAGACCGCCGAGGAAGCCGAAACCCTCGAAGAGGAGTTCGTGGCCGGCGAGGAAGAGGAAGAACTCGGGCTCGAAGAGATCGACCAGGATATGGGCGACGAAGACGAGAACATGGAGGAGTGATGCGCTGATCTGCCAACGACACTTCGCTTTGTCAGGGGGAGGCGCGGAGGGACACGTCCCTCTGCCCTCCGTTTCAGCGCGGCGCGACTTCGCCGCGCCGCAGCGCAACGGGGGTTGTTGCGGGGGCCCGCGGCACCCCGCATTCCCCGCAGAGACGCATGGTCGTTGCCGTAAGTCATGGCGCGCCACCATCCTGAATAGCCCCGGCGTACTATTGAAGCCCGCCATACGACGGGCTATACTGATCAGGAGTGCGCCATAGCGGGCTTGAACTGCTCAAGGAGGTTCGATGTCGTTCCGGCTGCACGAGGTTTCCACCGCCGCACCATCCGCATCCGTCTCTCCCCGCACCGATCCGAAGATGCCCGCCATTCCCCCGCAACCTTCCTCGATTGCCGAGACGGGGCTGAGCATGGGCTTTCTTACCGATCTGGTGTTGAAGGTCATCTATTTCACCGGCGCCATTACCGGCCAGCGCCTTGAAGAAACCACTAAACTTCCCTTTCTCGGCGTGATTGACAAGGTGCTCGAGTTTCTGAAACTTGAAGAGTACGTTGACATCATCGGCGCCGAGGGCGGCTTCAGCGAGCGTTCCTTCCAGTACATCATCACCACCAAGGGGCGCGTCAAGGTCCACGAGGTGATCGACCGCAACCAGTACGCCGGTCCGGCCCCTGTGCCCCTGGCGCAGTACGTTGAGATGGTCAATCGCCAGCAGATCGGCGATATGGTCATCGATCAGGCGACCATTCGCAAAGCCTTTGAGCACCTGGTCGTCAGTGAGCGGATGCTCGACAGGCTCGGCCCCGCCGCCAACTCGGCCCGCTCGCTCTTCCTCTACGGCCCCCCCGGGAATGGGAAAACGACGTTCGCCGAAGGCATCGCCAACATGCTCGGCGGGTATGTGCTCATCCCCTACAGCGTGGAGGTTGACGGCCAGATTATTAAAGTGTTCGACCCCCTGAACCACGAGGTCGTCCAGCAACATGAGGTCGGTCACGCCGAACCCGCCGCGCCCTTCGGTTCGCCGCTGGCCCAGGCGACGCCCACCTACTTCCCCGATGCCCGCTGGCTCGTCTGCAAGCGCCCCCGGGTGATGGTCGGCGGTGAGTTGATCCTCGAACAACTCGAACTGATCTTCGACCCGGTGAGCAAGGTCTACGAGGCGCCATTCCAGATGAAGGCCAACGGCGGCCTGTTCTTGATCGACGACTTCGGGCGCCAGAAGTGCCGGCCCCAGGATTTGCTCAATCGCTGGATCGTGCCCCTGGAGAAAAAGGTGGATTTCCTGGCTCTGCAAACCGGCAAAAAGCTGCAGATCCCCTTCGATGTGCTGATCGTCTTTTCGACCAACCTCAATCCCAGGGATCTGGTGGACGACGCCTTCCTCCGACGTATTCGCCATAAGATCGAGGTGGGTAATCCCTCGCCAGCCGAGTTTCGCGCGATCTTTCAACTGGTGTGCAAGGCCAAACAGATCCCTTACAGCGATGAGGGCCTGCGCCATCTGCTGCAAGAACATTATATGAAGGTTGGCCGGGAGTTGCGCGCCTGCCATCCGCGGGATATCTGCGATCAGATCCTCGACGAGGCCAAGTACCGCAATATTCCTCCCTCGATGAGCCGGGAGTTGATCGATCGCGCCTGCGAAGCCTATTTCGTCAAACTCGGATAACCCGGACACTGCCTGGTAATGCGTTGCGCCTATCCTGGAGACAGGATGGGTGACGCCCCGGCCTCGTCCGGGATCATCGGAGGAGTTGTATGTCGTTGCTCAAACGTCTTGGTAGCACCCCACAATCCGAGCCTGTCGCGACCCCAGCAGTGACGGCGGTTACGCCCCTGCCCCCCAGCGAGCCTGCCCCGCCCTCCACGCCCGGCACTCCCCGCTCCGGCCCGGACAGCCAGCTCAATGGCGTCGCTGTCGAGGGCGCCGCCGAAACGGTTGATGAGCAGCGCATGCTCGAGTTGTCCCTGTGGATCGTGGACCGCATCCAGGCTTCGCTGGGAAGCCAGACCGAACTGAAACGCACCCCGGAAACCGAGCGCATGCTGCAGGAACGCTTCGCCCGCGTCTACCAGCAGGCCGGGGTGAACCTGACGCCAGAACAGATCAAGCGCCTGTTTGCGATGGTCTGCGATGAACTGATGGGCTTCGGGCCGATCCAGCCGCTGCTCAACGATGATACGATCTCCGAAGTGATGGTCAACGGCCCGTATCGGGTCTACATCGAGCAGAAAGGCAAACTGAAGCTTTCGCCGGTGCGCTTCGCTAATGACGAGCACGTGCTCAAGGTCATTGACCGGATCATTCGCCCGCTGGGCCGGCGCATCGACCGCAAATGGCCCATGGTTGACGCGCGCCTGCCCGATGGTTCGCGCGTGAATGCGGTTATTCCGCCCTGCGCCATTGATGGCTCGACCATCACCATCCGCAAGTTCTCGAAGAATAAACTCAAAGTTGATGATCTGATTCGCTTCGGCTCGCTGACGCCCGAGATGGCCGAGTTCTTGCGCGCCTGCGTCGTTTCGCGCCTCAATATCGTGGTCGCCGGCGGCACCGGCTCCGGCAAAACCACCCTGCTCAACGTGCTCTCGAATTTCATTCCCGACGACGAGCGCATCGTGACCATCGAGGATAGCGCCGAGTTGCAACTGGCCCAGGAGCACGTGGTGCGCCTGGAGTCGCGCCCGCCCGAGGTTGACGGCACCGGTCGCGTGACCATTCGCGACCTGGTGATCAACTCGCTGCGCATGCGCCCCGAGCGGATCGTCATCGGCGAGTGCCGCGGCGGCGAAACCCTCGATATGCTCCAGGCGATGAATACCGGCCACGATGGCTCGCTTACCACTCTCCACGCCAATACGCCCCGCGACGCCCTGGCGCGTATGGAGACCATGACCCTCATGGCCGGCATGGACATGCCTCTCAAGGTCATCCGCGAACAGATCGCCTCGGCCATCGACCTGATCGTCCAGCAAACCCGCCTCGAAGACGGCCAGCGCAAGGTGGCCTACATCACCGAGGTCCAGGGCATGGAGGGCGAAACGGTGGTGCTGCAGGACATTTTCAAGCTCGAGATCCTCGGCAAGACCCCCGAGGGCAAGATCCAGGCCGAACTGCGCCCCACCGGCGTGCGCCCGCGCTTCACCCCGCGTCTCGAGTCCCACGGCTTCAAGCTTCCGCCAAGCATCTTCGGTGCGCAGATCCCCGGCAAGAAGGCCTGGTGAGCGCCTGAGCGAGCCGGTCGCCGGCACAGGGGGCGCGGAGATCGAACCACCGATCTCCGCGCCCGTTGTGTGTGTTGAGAGCAGCAACCTATGCAGCCTCCCGCCAAGCGTGTCATCGTGGTAGGCGCCGGTCTTGGCGGCCTGGCCGCCGCCATCCGCCTGGCCGCCGCCGGTCGCCAGGTCATCGTGCTGGAGAAAAACGAGCGCGTGGGCGGGAAACTCAACCTCCTGCGCGCGGCCGGCTATACCTTCGACACCGGCCCGTCCCTGCTCACGATGCCCTGGGTGATCGAGGAGTTGTTTGCCGCCGCCGGCCGCCGCGCCGCCGATTACCTCACCCTCGAGCAGATCGAGCCGACCTGCCGCTACCGCTGGCCCGACGGCACGACCTTTAACGCCTGGCAACGCCTGCCCCAACTGATCCAGGAGATCGAACGCCTCAGCCCGCCCGACGTGCCGGCGTTCTTCCGCTTTCTGGCCCACACCGCGCGCATCTACAACGCCGTCGCCGACGCCTTTCTGCTCAGACCCTTCGATGGCGCGCACGAACTGCTGACGCCCCGGCTCCTCCGCGACGGCCCGAGCATTGATGCGCTGCGGAGCGTTGACGCCGCCGTGCGCTCCTTCTTCCGCAGCCCCTACCTGCGGCAAGTCTTTAACCGCTATGCCACCTACAACGGCTCATCGCCCTACCTCTCGCCGGCGACCTTCAACGTGATCGCCTACATCGAGTTCGCCGAGGGCGGCTGGTACGTGCGCGGCGGCATGTACGCCCTGGCCCTGGCCCTGCTGCGCCTGGCCACCGAACTCGGGGTGGAGGTGCGCACCGGCACCCCGGTGGCTGCGGTGACGACCGGCGGTCGCCGTGTGGGTGGCGTGCGCCTGGCCAGCGGCGAGGAACTGGCCGCTGGTCAGGTGCTGATCAACGCCGACCCGAGCTACGCCTACCGCGTCCTCATTCCCGGCCAGGAGGCCATGGCCGGGCGCCTGGCCCGCCAGGCGATCTCCTGCAGCGGCTTCGTGCTCTTCCTCGGCGTGAACCGGCACTACCCCCACCTGGCGCACCACAATATCTTCTTCAGCGACGACTACCCTCGCGAGTTCGCGGCCATCTTTCAGAAGGGTGTTCCCGCGGCCGACCCGACGGTCTACGTCGCCGCGACGGCCCTTACCGACCCCGAACACGCCCCGCCCGGCCATCTCAACCTCTTCGTGCTGGTGAACGCGCCTGCCCTCAATCCCCGGGTGTGCTGGAACCGTGAGGCCGGCCCCTACCGCGACACCATCGTCGCCAAACTGGAACGCATGGGCCTCACCGACCTCAGCCGCCATATCGTCTACGAACAGATCTGGACGCCGGCCGACATCGCCGAACGGTACAACGCCCCCGGCGGCGCGATCTACGGCTGGGCCTCGCATTCACCCTTCAGCGCCTTCTTCCGCCCGCCGCTGCGCGCCCGCACCCTCCAGGGTCTCTACTTCGTCGGCGGCGGCACCCACCCCGGCGGCGGCATTCCGCTGGTGCTCCTCTCCGGGCGCGCCGTGGCCGGGCGCATCATCGCCGATAGTCGGCGCCTGGGGACCACGGCCGGATAACGCCGGCCGCACGACAAAACTCTTTACACTTTGCCGGCGCGTTCTTCGTATCAAAAGGCGCAATCCCCGGCACCTCAAGCCCATGAAACGCGGAGAAGGGCCTCCATTATCGTTAAGATACGATTAACCTCTTGATTCTTGGGCCTTAAGATGCTATGATACCGGCGAAGCCTCAAGGGAACAGCAATACACCAGGGTACCTGAACAGTCGAAAACGCGCCGTCGCAAGACAAGCGCCATCCTCTCACTGTAAAGAAAAAGAGCGCACTTGGAGAGGGTGTGCGTACGTTAGGGGAAATGGAACGCTACCGTGTAACGTTCCAGGGAGACTAACAGACAAGCGCCGGATCGCTGACTGAGCGATCGGATGCTCTGCGAGTTGCGGGATGGCCTCTCTGCGCAAAGCTCAACGCGTGTGGACAGGAGGAACTTGTTACCCACGCAAAGCAGGAGCCATACCCAAAGGCAAAAGCTGGTCCGGCAAAGCGCCACACATGCGTGCGCCGAAGGCAGAGCAGCCCAGGGTCTGCGTAGAGATAAGTAGGCTGTGCCGGTCACTCAACGGTGTTGCCAGACCCTTGAGGCCCCAATCTGGGGAACGGTACGTGTCGGGAACCTAATCGGGAACTGTACGCACGTTCGGTAACCTGGCGGAAACTGTACGCACGTCGGTAACCTATCGGGAACACACACGTTACTGGGTCATGGTTCATGCAGGGCCGGAAGGTATTCCTTCCGGCCGTTGCGTTTCATGTTGCCACCATCCCGTCGGGGCAAACCGGCGTTCGCCCCGGCGTTGCGCCCCGGTGCTCCACAACGTCGTGGAGCGCCGGGGCGCGTTATTCGTTACGCACTTCACGCACCTCAGCCGCGGTGCCGATGCTCAGCGCGTGCGCATGCGGCACAATGCGCCGGATCAGGCCACTCAGGACCTTGCCGGGGCCGATTTCCAGAAAGGTCGTTACCCCGTCGCGCGCCATGCGCTGCACCGAGGCGATCCAGCGCACCGGAGCCACCACCTGCGCAACCAGCTCGCGCCGCACGTCGCTGGAGGCCACCAGCGGCTCGGCGGTCACATTGGCGATCAGCGGGGTACGCAGGGGCCGGATGCTCACACCCTCAAGCGCGCGGGCCATCCCCTCGGCGGCGTGCTTCATCAGCGGCGAATGGAACGCCGCGCTCACCTTGAGCGGAACGATCCGCCTGGCGCCCCGCGCTTTCGCCAGCCGCCCCGCGTGCTCAACCGCGCGCGTGCTTCCGCTGATCACCAGTTGATCGGGGGCGTTGTAGTTCGCCACCACCACTGTGCTGACGCTCTCCGGCTCCGCTGCCAACGCCTCGCGCGTCTCACGGCAGATCTGCTCCAGGGTTTCGGCATCGAGGCCCAGCACCGCTGCCATACCGCCAGCCTGCGCGTCGGCCATCAGTTCTCCACGCCGCCGCACCAGCCGCAGGGCCTCGGCAAAGCTCAATGCGCCCCCGGCGACCAGCGCCGCGTACTCGCCAAGACTGTGCCCGGCTACCGCCTGCGGTGGGGGCAGCGGCCCGCCTACGGCGCTTTCTATGGCCCGCACGAGCGCCGTGCTGACGGTCAGCAGCGCCGGCTGGACATTCTCGGTCGCCGTCAGTTCTGTTTCAGGTCCTTCGAAGCACAGCCGGGTGAGCGGCAGGTTCAGCGTCGCGTCAGCCTCCTCAAACACCTCGCGCGCCGCCGGATACTGAGCGTACAGATCGCGGCCCATCCCCACCACTTGCGATCCCTGACCCGGAAACACCCACGCAATGGTCATCCCTCGGTCTCCCCCCAGCGCACCACCGCCGAACCCCACGTCAGCCCGCCGCCGAAGGCGGTCAGCAGCACATAATCGCCCGCCCGCACCCGTCGCTGCTCCACGGCTTCGCAGAGCGCGATGGGCACCGAGGCCGCCGACGTGTTGCCGTAGCGGTCAAGATTGACGAAGAAGCGGTCCACCGGCAACTCCAGGCGTCGGGCGACCGCTTCGATGATCCGCAGGTTGGCCTGGTGTGGGATCACCAGCGCCAGTTCGTCGAAGCGCAGCCCCGCCATAGCGAGGGCCTGCTCCGCCGACTCGGCCATGCCACGCACGGCGTGGCGGAACATCTCGCGCCCGTTCATATGCACGTACTGCCGCCCCATCTGGAGCAGTTCGGGCGTAAGCGGCAGGCGCGCGCCGCCAGCATCCACGGCCATCAACGCCTCACCCTCGCCCCAGGCTCCCACGTTGGCGGCGATCAACCCCAGCCGTTCAGGGGTAGCCTGGAGCACCACCGCGCCGGCACCATCGCCGAACAGCACGCAGGTGCCGCGATCCTGCCAGTTGATCAACCGGGTAAAGACATCGGCGGCCACCAGCAACAGGCAGGCGCTCATCCCGCTCTTGACCAGCGCCGTTGCCACGTGTAGCCCGTACACAAAGCCGCTGCATGCCGCGGCCAGATCGAATGCCCCGGCGCGCGGAATGCCCAGATTGGCCTGCACCGTGCAGGCGGTGGCGGGAAAGGGCCGATCCGGCGTGCAGGTGGCGACGATCACCGTATCCACCGCCTCGGGGGGCACCCTGGCCCGTTCGAGCGCCACGCGACTAGCGCGGGTCGCCAGGACCGAGGTGTACTCATTCGGTCCGGCCACATACCGTTGGTTGATACCGGTCCGGCTACGGATCCACTCATCGGACGTATCGAGCCGGCAGGCCAGTTCCGCATTGGGTACCACCTGCTCCGGCAGAGCCATTCCCCAACCGGTTATCGCGGCGTAGCGTGGGCCGATCACGATAGCCTCTCTGTACAGCAAAAGGAGCGGCGGCAGATACCATGGTCAGCCGACCGCTCCTCGCCTCGCACCGGTGCAGTTGCGGGCGACCCGTTCGGGCATCAACGCGCCATCGCCCGCGCACCCGCGCCGGCCTCACTCGGCCTCGGTGACCTTGATCACCTGGCGGCCCCGATAGTCACCACACTGCTTACACGGATAATGATTGCGCACCAGTGCCCCGCAGCGCTGGCACGTCACCAGCACGGGGGCGGTGAGCGCCAGATGCTGCCGGCGGTTGCCGCGGCGATGGCGCGAGACTTTTCGCTTCGGTACTGCACCCATACCTCGTTAACTCCTGCCATTGCGGCGCTTATGGCGTTCGGCCCAGGCTTTCAGCGCATCGAGCGGGTTCTCGTCCGGCCCGGGCGCCTGTTCTGCTTCCTCGTTCTCGATCCCTTCCGACTGCACCGTGTAGCTGACCGGCCGATCGCGGTAGGCCGGACTCACCGGATTGAGCGGCAACTCCAGCAGCGTATATTCCCGAATCGCCTCACCGATGTCGGCCATATGCGTATCGTCGAGGAGGAAGGGGTCCTCTTCGGTAGGCTTCGGCAGGGCGCTGCCGGTGTACACATCGATCACCGAGTGGAACTGGTCGCTAAAATCCAGCGTCACGGGGTAATCGAACTCTTCCAGCGAGCGCACGCACGTCAGCCGGACGGTGCCCTGCGCTTTGACATTGGCCCACACGCCACTGGCGGTGCGGGTGAAGCGCACGGTTCCACTGATATCGCGCAGTTTCAGCGCTTCGTCGAGCGGCAGCTCGGCTTCCGTGAACGCCAGTTCGCGGCGAGCGCCGATCTCTTCCCGCAACAACTGCGCGACGTTAAACTTGAGATCCGTCATGGATGTGTCTAACGTGAGCATAGTCCCTCGGAGAGGGGGGGTGGGGAAACCGGGTTTCCCCACACCCCCCGCCCGCGGGAGGGTGTGGGAGGGCGGAGCCCTCCCAGGACAGCGTTTTATCCCGTTGCGGATGCGGGTCGGAGACTTGCGCACCCAGACACCGGCCCGCGGGAGCGTTTGGGAAGAGCGTTTCGAGATTTGTGTTGCAGTTCTGTACTGCAAACGCTACATTATAGGCGACAGGGATGCGCACTGTCAAGGTTGTCTATCAAAATAATGTTCACACCTGGGGTCATCCACGAGGCTGGGAGCGAGGGCGTCCCGCCCGCGTCGGGTCTCCGCGGGCAAGCCGCCCGCGCTCCCAGGAGATACATGCACACGTACAAGAGAGCTTTGAGCAACGCCCTACGCCGGCCCTTCCTCCCTTCCCGACGGACCACGGGCGCCGAGTTCGTGCAGCCCGTTGCGCACACTGGCGACCAGTCTGGCCAGGCGGGCATCGAGTTCCTCAAGCACCTGGCGAGCGTAGTCATCAGCGCCAGCGCGCACCATGGCGGCTTCCTGTTCCGCCTGTTGCAGCAGGCGGGTCCGTTCTGCCTCGACCGCCTCCAGCAGTCCGCGTTCCTCGAGCACCTGCTGCACCCGTGCCTGCGCCTCGGCGATGAGCCGTTCCTGCTCCTGCACGATACGCCGCGCCCGCTTGTGCTCTTCGGGGATGGCGACGCGCATCCGATCGATAATATCGAGGATACGCTCTTCATCTACCAGGAGCCGGCCGCTGAACGGCACGCGCCGTCCTTCTGCGAGCACGTCTTCCAGTTCATCGATCAAATCGTCAAGCTCGATGGCGCTCACCCCCTTTGCGCGAACTTTTGCCGCAGCGCCACCACGATATGCGGCGGCACAAACTCCACTGGATCGCGCCCCATCCCGGCGATCTCGCGCACCGCGCTGGAACTGATATGGGCGTAACGCCGGCTGGCCATCAGCACCACCACCTCGATCTCGGGATCGAGGGTCTGGTTCAACTGGGCCATGTTATATTCGACCTCAAAGTCGCTCACGGTGCGTAAGCCGCGGATGAGGGCCACCGCACCCATGGCGCGCGCAAAATCCACGGTGAGCGCATTGTAGCTAACCGCCTCGACGCGGGGCAGATCAGCGATAGCCGTGCGTAGCAGGTCCAGCCGCTCCTCGGTGCTAAACAGCAACTTCTTCTGCGGCCGGTCGAACACCCCCATCACCACCCGGTCGAACAGGCGCGTCGCGCGGGCCGCGACATCCAGATGAGCATAGGTGACCGGGTCGAAACTCCCCGGATAGACGGCGATGCGCGTGGTCATCAGCGACGAACCCTCACGTGCTCTTCAGGCAGCGGGCTCACCATCCGCCGTGTCCGCGGCGAGACGATAGATCGAAAAGCAGGAGTCGCCGAGGCGGCGATACTTGATCCGCACAGCCCCGGGATAGGCGTCGGCCAGGTTCACCCGGGGCGAATGGCCAACAATCAACAGGCTTCCGGGATGGCCAAGGCCGTTCTCCAGAATAGTCATGATCGTCTGTTCGATCTCTGGATCGGCGTAGGGCGGGTCCATCATAATATAATCGTAGCTGCCCGTCCCACGCTGGTGGTGCAGGAAACGATCCACCGGCATCTGATGCACCCGGCCATACGCCGCGAGCCTGGTGTGGGCCAGATTATCGCGGATGATGGCACAGACGTGAGGCTGCTGCTCGACGAAGTCGGCATGCTCGGCCCCGCGCGAGAGAAACTCGATGCCCAGCGCGCCCGTTCCGGCATACAGGTCGAGCACCCGCCCGCGGATGGGGCCGTAGCCCTCCAGCACCGAGAAGAGTGACTCCTTCACCCGGTCGAGCATGGGGCGCGTGCCGAGGCCCTTCGGGGCCTTGAGTTTATGCCCTTTGGCTCTCCCGGTAATCACGCGCATGGCAGACCCTGGTTGCTCATTGCCGGCCCATTGTAACATGGCCCCTTTTGCGCTTCAACCGGGTTCCCATCTTGGGAGAGGGGGGTGGGGAAACCAGGTTTCCCCACCCCCCGCCCGCGGGAGGGGCCGGGCCCTCCCAGGAAGAACCTTCATGGTTATCCCAGGCGCGGGTTGGAAACCGCGCCTTACCGCTTGGTGTACTGCGGCGCCTTGCGGGCGCGCTTGAGGCCGGCCTTCTTGCGCTCCTTCACCCGCGGATCGCGGGTGAGCAACCCGGCCTTCTTCAGCGTCGGGCGCAGGTCAGGATCAAGGTCGAGCAAGGCCCGTGCCACGCCATGGCGCACCGCTCCAGCCTGTCCGTGGACTCCGCCGCCGCGCACCTTGACCAGCACGTTGAAGTTGGCCGTATTGCCGGTCAACTGCAACGGCATCCAGATCTCGCGCTGCAACAGGTCACGCGGGCCAAAATACTCCTCGGGCTTCTTGCCGTTCACCACGAACTCCCCGCTGCCGGGGAAGAGGCGCACCCGCGCAACCGCGGTCTTGCGGCGCCCGGTGCCCTGGTAGTAGCGTTTTGCCTCCATTGTCACCTTATCTCCTATAATCCTTCGACAAGCTTTCCACCTACGTCATCGTTGGAGAGGGGGGGCGCTGCGCCTCCCCGTAGCCCCTCTGTCGTCCGCGGCGGGGGCGCGCCCTGGCGCAGCCAGGAAGGGTCTGCCGCCGTAAACGCACCAATGGATCGCGGAGGGTTGCGCCCTCCGCGCCGCACGCAAAGGAATCCGCAACAGGCTGCGCAGCTCAACCAGGGCGTCGTACTACAGTTGTAGTTCGGCAGATGAACCGTTTCCGTCGGCGTGAACGCCTCGGCTAGTGCTTGCGAAGGCCACCTCCGTGGCCTGTGTAGCCCATGAAGGTGGGCTTTGCTCCTCGTAGCCGAGGGCTTTCAGCCCGACGGGGAGCGCACCTACAACTGTAGTACTAGAGGCGCGTGGAGGGCCGAGAGGCCCCGCGGGCCCGCACGCCCGCGGGAGGGCTGCAACACAAAGGGTTCTGCGGGCCGAGAGGCCCCGCAGGCCCGCACGCCCGCGGGAGGGCTACGCCCTGCCGCACCTTCCCATGGGCCGGGGCAACCCGGTTTCCCCGGTCCTCGTCGAGGGGCTATGTTCATCTGAGCGCTCTGCGCGGCAACAGGCCGGAGTGGCGAAATGGCAAACGCTGCGGTCTTAAAAACCGCTGGGGGCAACCCCTTACGGGTTCGAGTCCCGTCTCCGGCACCAGGCCCTAAGAGTTCGGACAATCAAAAGTATTGACAATCATCTGGTCAAGGTGTATACTCCCCACAGTCGCTTCGCGTTTCGCTCCCTGGTAGGCGCGGTCCGCATACAAACACAGGTTGCTGCTCCGGCCCGTCGAAAGACGCTCAGGGGTATACGGCACAGCTCGGCTTAAGGGCTCTGCTAAGGCAACTGTGGCGCTGCCACTACGTTGTATGCGGGCTTAAGCTCAACCCCGGAGGGGGAGCATATGCAGGTATGCATGGCCCCTCCGAATCCTGCCGGAGGGGTATTTTTTGGGGGTTCATATGGAAGAGGGTAGTAGTCACCGTTGGTGGCGGTGTTGTGCCGCGACAACCCTCCTCGCCAGGCGACGCTCACTCCGTGCATAGCGCCTCGTAGCAGCGCCCGCTGCGCTTGTGGCGTGATGCCCTGGTGAGCTCGTCTCGCCAGGGCTGTTTGTTTCCCGCGTAGACCCGACGTGGCGATCGTCCCGATCAGCAGCACGTTGCTCCTCGGTACTACGCCGCTGCCTCCCACACGGTTCACAACTTCAGACCACGCCAGCTCACCGCTACGCTATCGGTAGGTCGCCGATAGTGTGCGCGTAGCGCGCTCGTTTCCGCTCCGGTGGCCATTACCGGCTGTCCAGGTGGGTTCGTCGTGCCTGCCATTCGCGCGGGTCGAGCGGGCGACCGTGGTGCGCATGCGAGTGCCATCGGCGCACGAACGGAGGAGAGCGATGCTGATCATACGCTGGACCCTCGACGAGAACAACCGCCTTACGGCGACCTTCGCGCGGGCTGCATCGGCTGCGCGCCGGTCGGATAGGTTGCGCGCCGCCGCGCCGCCACGCGTTGCCCGCCCGGCTCTCCCCCTGGCGCAAGCGGACGTCGTGAATGACGTAGCTGTCACCGCGGGGGCGTGCGGTTCCCAGGATGACCGCATCGGAATCGTAACCGGGCAATACGATGCAGGGGCATAGCGCGTCATTCCAGGAGGTGACCCATGGGCTCAACCCTACCACACATCTCCAGCCGGCTCGAACTACGGGCCGAACTGGTAGCCGCAGTGCAGCGCGCCTGGCGTCGCCACGAGATCCTGGTGCCGCTCTATCGGCAGCTTGCGGCCAGGGCGCCCGACGAGCAGCATAAGATCCTGTTGTTGACCATCGCCGAAGTGGAGCTCGCGCACCAGCGGCGCTACCGGCGCGCCCTGGCTCATCTTCGTGCGCCGCTGCCGCCTTCTGGCGGCGCGCTCGACCGATTCTGGCTCTGGCTGTTGCCGCGCTGTGGTCCTGCCGTCGCCCTGCGCTGGGCGGAGTGGATCGAGCGGCGCGATGCGCGGGCGATCCTGGACGCGGTCCTGCTCCTGCGCAGCCTTCGGTGATCATGCCGACGGTTCTGCGACAGGACGTACGCGGCGGGAGGGGACGGGGGCGGGCCAGGCCCGCCCCACAACAAACAATCCCTTACAACCAGGGTGACATACCACCAGGGGGGTATGAACTGTAGAGAGGAGATACACAATGACGACGAGTGACATCGCTTCTGCATCGGCGCGCGATCGTCTGCTGCAAGCGGGTTGGATGAGGCTGTTCCGGCAGCAAGATGATCGACTGGCGGAGGTGAAGCGTGCCTACGGCATCGATCTGTCGGCAAGATCCGGACGCGCGGCAGTTGAGGAGTATAGCTTTGTGATCATCCCGGTGGACCTGATCGTTCACCGGCAAGATGAATACCGCGAGACGAACGTGGTGTTCGCCCTCGGCAAATCCGTGCTGATCAGTGTCGAGCACGAGGCGCATCCTGGCACGTTGGATGTGGCAAGCCGGATCTTGCTCGAAGAAGTCCAGGCTGGCAAGAGCCATGATCCGGCCTCTGTCCTGTTTCTCGTGCTGCAATTGCTCAACGACGCGGCTCATGCGACCATCCGAGAGATTTCCGAGCGTCTCGACGAAATTGGCGAATCCGTAGCCAGCGCAGGGGGCGGCTACCAGATGACCGGGCGCCAGGTTGGGGTCGCAGACATCGCCGATACGGTGGCCAAACTGGCTGAAGCTGAGGAACTGGTTGCGAAGACGGTCGAGGGCCAGATGATGCTCGCCCGAGCCGTCCGCTGGCTGCGGCGCGTCGGGGGTGATACCCGGTTTGGTCAAGCGCTGCCTACACTGTTATCGGACATACACAGCCTGCGGCGCTACGCACAATTTCAGCATGGCAAGATCCGCAACCTTCAGCAATCGTTGATGACCACCCTTGATCTTAAGCAAAACAATGTCATCAAAGTTTTCACTATCGTGACGGCGGTCTTCACGCCACCAACCCTGGTCGCTGCCTTTTACGGACAGAACTTTGCTGAGATGCCCGAACTGTTTCTGCCATGGGGAGAATGGGCGGTCATCGCCCTTACAGGCTTGAGCGCAATTCTACCGTTGTTTTACATCCAGAAGAAGGGGTGGATGCGATGAAAGCAGTCAACGAATTACCCGCATGGGTTCGTCTGCGGGCAAGCAACCAGCAGGAGCTTGAAGATCTAGCCCGCATGCATGAACTGCCCCTGCTGCCAGGGACCATCGTTCGAGCTGAAGGCGTCCTGCGCATTCGCTGTGCCAGGCTCGAAGGGTCGCGCCTGTTGGTGACAGATATGCTGTGGCTTCTCCGTGACGATCAGATACCCCTTTACACGGTGGAGACAGTTCACGGCGAGCTGTGGGCGGGCCAAGCGCGCAAGTGGATCTGGAGCCAGGGGCTTGCGTTTGAAAGCTCCCATGCGACAGCGCTGGTTCTCTTGTACCAGTTGGTGATCCAGACGGCAAACGTGCTCGACGCGATCGACGATGGGTTGAGCGTAGCCGGGCGCGTTAATGCTCGCCTCCTGGTGAATGTTAGCACCGATGAGGCTGGCGGAGTTGAGGATGTAGAAACCTTAGACGCTTATCTCTCGACACTAAACGCTCCCCTATCTTTCGTGTTGCAATCGTTAGACGACCTGGAACGGGCCGGGCGCCAGCTACGCCGCGCGGTTCTCCGGCAGTCATCCCTGACCGTTGATCGTGTTGATGAATTGATCGCCGAGATCGAAAGCGTGCAGCGGCATGCGCGCTTCATGCAGGAGCGACAGCGATTTCATCAACTGGCGGCGCAAGAAACCGTGGCGATGAGCGACCTGAATGTGGTCAAAGTGTTCACGGTGCTATGGGCCATATTCGTACCGGGCACCGCCCTGGTCAACTGGTATGGGCAGAACTTTCGGTTCATGCCGGAGTTGTCGTGGTTTGCCTCCTCGTGGGTGCAAATGCTGGGCGTGCTATTGGTGACGGCAGTGCCCGTGATCATTATCAGACAAGCGGGGGCGCTCAGATGACGGTACGCAACAGATGAACGGAAGGAGGTCAAACGATGCAACAGTTTACTTCCGGCAGATGGCCTGGTGGGGCTGACGCTCCTGCGGAACCTCTGGTGTGGACGCGGACCGCATGCCGCGCGCAGAGCCAGGCGCCTGGAGGCAAGCCATCAACGCGCTGGACCCGCTACGAAAAATTGGCATTCCTCATGATGGGTCTCGCCTGGGGTGTCACGATTGCGATCGTGACGGCGCTGCATTTTGGCAACTACCATCTGGAGACGCGCACGTCTTCCACATCGGGTGCGCACAAGGGTTTTTATGTTGAGCACAAGGGTTTTTATGTTGAAGAGAGTGTCACTCCCCAGACCAACCCACCTGAAGGAGAAGGAGGATCGCGATGAGCCAGAACGAATCGCTGCCGGTTTCCGTGAATCAGACGCCTTCGGTTGAGCGGTGGCTGCGTGTCAGCGCCGCCCAGACCGACGCACTCGCAGCGATCAAGCAACGTCTGGGCATTGACATTGTCCAGGCTTTGAAAAGCGGCCTCAGCCAGGAAGGGGAATTCTTCGTTTACCCGTTGACGTTTCTGAGCGTCGAGGGGAGCAAGAAGATGATCAGCAAGGCTATCTTCGCGCTTGGGCGGGAGATTCTTGTGTCCCTGGAGCCAGATCCCAGCCCAAAGCCGTTAGGCGTCGCGGTGTCGCGGATGCAGCGTGACGGCCGCGATAACGATGCATTCGAGGCCTTCGCCATTGTCCTGCAGTCGATCAACGACGCCACCGACGAACTGCTCGATTCGCTGAACGAGGAGCTTGGGGAGGCGCTGGTGCAGACGAATGCTGTTCTTAACAGCCTTGAATCACGCGAGCGAGACTTCGGGGTCAGCGATGTCGTAGCGACCCAGGTTGAGTTGGGCACGGTTGAGGACCTGCTCTCGGAGTGCATCCAGACCCAACTGCAACTGGCGCTGGTGGCGAGACAGACGCTGGCGCGCCTTCCGCAGGAGTTTTCCCATCTAAAGCAACTTTACCACACCCTCATCGATGACATCGAAGGGGTCGAGGAGCACGTGCATTTCGTCCATGACCGCGTCCGTTTGTTACAAATGTCCAATAACCTGGCGCTGAGCGTCAAGCAGAATCAGATCGTCAAGGTGTTTACGGTGCTCACCGCAGTGTTTCTGCCCGCTCTGCTCATTTCGACGTACTACAGCATGAATTTTGCATACATGCCTATTCTGGACTGGCAGTACGGCGAGCCTATGGTCATTGCCCTGACAGCGTTGCTGGCGCTACTGCCACTCATCTATGTCAAACAGCGCGGGTTGCTAAGGTAATTGACAGGATGCGCGTTTCTGCTGGTGGCCTGCAGACACCTTAAAACACCGGTAATAACCCATCACACAAGGAGGCGCCGATTATGAAGAAGTTCTCGTATGAAACGACGGATGAGACGTTCAACGGCACGGCCAGCTTCGGCCTTGTTTGGAACGCCGACCTGACGCTTCAGGACGACACCGCCGGGGCCGCGCAGCGGCGGCGCGAAGCCATCGCGCGGGCCCGCGCCAGCCGTCCTCGCATCGCGCAGCTCGAGCGGGAGATCATTCAGGCCGTCATCGTGTTGTACTTGCTGATCCTGGGCAGTTTTGCGGGGCTGCACCTGTATGGCAGGTATACGATAGCAGAGCCGCCGCAGCAAGTCGAGTCTACCGAAAACGAGTCGATTCAGGCTGAACCGGCAGCAAGGTGATTTGCTGGCGGAGGGTGAGGAGTTGCCAATGAAACTGCACTCCGCTCGGATCGACCAGCCATACCCGCTCGCTATGACCACACGGTTCACAGCATGCGGAATCGTGTATCGCTGGTCGCCCGCCATAGCGATTGAGTTTTTGCTCATCAAGAAACGCGGCGACTGGACTCTGCCGAAGGGGCGCATCCTGGAGGACGAACCCGCCGTTGCCGCAGTGCTGCGCGAGGTGGCCGAAGAGACGGGTCTGCGGGGAGTCGTGCATAGTGAACTGTTGCAGGCGCTCTATCCTGTCGTCAAAGGCAGACAGGTTATCTACAAGCACCTTACCTATTTCCTGGTCCGGGTCGTAGACGGAATGGAGCGTCCTCAATTCAGTGAACGCATCACGGCGCTACGCTGGTGTCCGGTGATCGCCGCGCTCCATTCGCTCCGTCAGTCGCATCATCGTACAGCGGTGCTTGCCGCAGCAGAACGGTTGGTGGACGCCACCCTGGAGGGGGATGCCCGATCTGACGATGGGAGGGGCAATGAGGCGAAAATCGTATGATTTTTACCGCGCCTATAGCGCGGCGTTGCGCCACGTGATCAAAGCCCGGTTTGGGCCTGAACCAGCAGCGCATCGCCGCTGGCGGGCAATCAGGTCGTTGCTGCGTCGGCCCGCCTCCCAGGTCCCGATCAAGCATACTGACCGGGACCGGCAGGTGCGTCAGACCCTGATCATCATTCTGGGGCTTAATCTGCTGGTCACGGCCGTCAAGTTTGTCATCGGCGCCGTATCCGGGTCGCTGGCGATCACTGCTGATGCTATTCACTCGCTGCTGGATGCCTCTTCCAATATTGTCGGCCTGATCGCCGTTGGCATGAGCGCGCGTCCACCGGATACCGATCATCCCTACGGGCATCGCAAGTATGAGCTGCTGGCCACCCTGGGGATCGGTGCGTTGCTGGTTGTCGCAGCCTATGAAATCGGCCGCGGCGTTGTTGATCGTCTCCTTGGCGGCGGTGAACCGCTCGAGATCACCTCACTGACCATCGGAATAATGGCGGGCACTTTTGTCATCAACCTCGTGGTCGTGACCCTGGAGACCCGTGCCGGGCGCCGGCTCAATAGCCCGATCTTGTTGGCTGATGCGGAACATACGCGGGTCGATCTGTTGATTACGTTGACCGTCATCGCGTCATTGATTGGCAGCACCCGGGGTTGGCCCTGGCTCGATCCGCTCGTCGCGTTGGGGGTGGTGGTGATGCTCCTCAGGGTCGCGCTCGATATATTCCGCGACTCGACGAGCGTTCTGACCGATACTGCCGTTGTCAACCCTGATCGAGTCGCGGAACTGGCGCGGCGTATTCCAGGTGTGCGCCACGTGCGCGGGATTCGTTCCCGCGGGAGTGCAACCGCGGCCCATCTCGACCTCTCGATCCAGGTCAACCCGACGCTGAATACAGCCCAGGCGCATGAAATCGCTGATCAGGTCGAACAACGGATCATCGCTGACGTGCCAGGCATCGTTGAGGTGTTGGTGCATATCGAGCCAGCGCCGGTTGAGCGCCCGCCGTGGAAGCGCGTTGTGCAGACGGTGCGATTGCTGGCCGATACGATCGGGATCAATATCCATAATGTGCGGCTCCACACTGAGCCAGATGAGAGTCTGACGCTCACCCTTCATGTTGAAGTTAATGCGGATTTAACCCTGGCTGAGGCGCATACCCTGGTTGATGCCTTCGAGGCGAAGATCCGTGCGAATCTGCCAGAGGTTGGCGCGATTGTCACACACATTGACCCGATGATTACCGAACTCCAACTGGAACGCGGCGTGAACGGCGATGAAGATACGCTTCGACGGCAGATCATCCATCGCGCCGAGCAAATTGTCGGACCAGGTTTATGTCAGTCGGTGACGCTCCATCGCATTGGACGCAAGATAATGGCTGCGTTGACGGTCATGCAACCTGCCGATCAATCAATCCTGGAATCGCACCGGATCGCCGAGATGATTCGCAGTGATCTCCTGACACAACAACGTCAGATCAGTACCGTGCTGGTTCATGTTGAGCCACTGTGGCGGGCAACCTGAACCCAGAGGATATAACCCGGGATACAACTTCGACGTATCCTCTCCGAAACTGCCAGGGCGAAGCCTCCCCGCAACCCTCTGCCGCGTAAGTCCTGTCATTGAGACGTGCGCCGCAGAGAACGCCGCGCTGCGGGTTGAGATCCAGAATCTGCGTGATGAGGTGGCACGGCTGATTGCCGACCATTCCTCGAAAGCCGAGCGCCGCAGCCGCACGCCCCGCGGGATCGCCGAGCTGCTGATGGTGCTGCTGGCGCGGCGCCAGCCGTCGGGACACTGATGGTTGCGAGTACGTGCATTGAAGTCGGGGCGGGCTGCCGAGTCGCAAGGCGTGGCCGCGTCGGGACACTGATGGTTGCGAGTACGTGCATTGAAGAGGAGAGGAGCCTTCCGTGCAGAAAACCTATCCGGATGCCGGGGTGCTGCGTCCGAAGTTCAGGCTGACACGCTGGGATCTCGTGGTGGTGCCGCTGGTGCTTGTCGCCATTCTGCTGCTGACGGTCGCGTACCGTGGCGCCACAGTGGCCTTCGATCCGGCTGCCCCGGATCTCACGGTCGATCTCGATCCGCGCAATCTGCCCTACTACAGTCTCCGCACGCTGTTCCGCATGTTCGTTGCCGTGTTGCTGAGCCTGCTCTTCACCTTCACCTACGCGACGCTCGCGGCCAAGTCGCGCCGCGCTGAACTGGTGCTCATTCCGATGCTGGATTTCCTCCAGTCGCTGCCAATCCTGGGCTTTCTGACGGTGACGACGGCAATCTTTCTGGGCATGTTTCGCGGCAGCCTGCTGGGCCTGGAGGCTGCCAGCATCTTTGCGATCTTCACTTCGCAGGTCTGGAACATGGCCTTCAGTTTCTACCACTCGCTGATCACCACGCCGCGCGAACTGGCCGAGGCTGCATCGGTGCTGCGGCTGTCCGCCTGGAAGAAGTTCTGGAAGCTCGAGGTGCCCTTCGCGATGCCGGGGTTGGTCTGGAACACCATGATGTCGGTGTCGGGCGGCTGGTTCTTCGTTGTCGCCTCGGAAGTGATTTCCGTGGTTGGGCGCGACAATGACCAGTACCTGCCCGGTGTCGGCGCCTACATTGCGCTGGCCATTGAGCAGGCGGATTTCACTGCCATGGTGTTCGCCGGCGTTACGCTGCTGATCCTCATATTGCTCTACGATCAGCTCGTGTTTCGCCCGATTGTGGCCTGGGCCGAGAAGTTCAAGTTCGAGCAATCCGAGGCCCAGGAAGTGGCGGAGTCGTGGATGTTGCGGCTCTGGCAGCGCTCGGGGTTCGCCAGCGCCCTGGGGGCCGCCGGCGCTGCGCTCGGTCGCGCGCTGCCTACCCGCCCGGCGCGTGAGCGCCCTGGCCAGCCCGTGGAGCCACAGCCCACGCTGAGGCCGCGCGAGCGGATCCTGGATCGCATCTGGTACGCGCTGGTCCTGGCGGCGACGCTCTGGGCGGTCTGGTTTCTGGCAACCTACATGTTCGGTCCGGGCCTGGGCTTCGGCAATAACGGTCTCCTGGCGCCCAACCCGAACGTCAACAGCGGGCTGCGCCCGGAGCTGGCGCAGCGCTTTGCCGCCGCCGGGGTGGCAACCAGCGCCGATCAGACCGTCTGGCTCTCGGATGTCTGCGCGGCGACCAGCGGAGGGACACGGATCAGCGCGGATCTGGCCGCGCTGCTGCGCGAGAGCTGGGCGGCGCTGCCGGATGATCTCGCGGCTGCCTGCGCCCTGCCGATGGCGCCGGCCGGCAAGGTTGCCTGGGCGGATGTGCTGGAGTGCATCTGGTTGGGGTTGATGACCACCTTGCGCGTGGTGATCTGGATCGCCGTCTCGACCCTGGTCTGGACGCCGATCGGGGTCTGGATCGGGCTGCGCCCGCGGGTGGCCCAGTTCGTCCAGCCAGTGGCCCAGTTCGCGGCAGCCTTTCCCGCTAATCTGCTCTTTCCGGTGGCGGTCGTGCTGATCAGCAATTTCGCCCTGCCCCAGAGCCTGTTTCAGGCCCCGCTGATGGTGCTCGGCGCGCAGTGGTACATCCTGTTCAATGTGATTGCCGGGACGGTCGCCATTCCCAACGACCTCAAAGAAGCCGCGATGGTGCATGGGCTGCGTGGCTGGGCGTGGTGGCGCAAACTGATCATCCCGGCGATCTTCCCTGCTTTTGTTACCGGCGGGATTACGGCTTCGGGCGGTTCGTGGAATGCGTCCATCGTCTCCGAGGTCGTGTCGTGGGGAACGACGACCCTTACCCTGACCGGCCTGGGAGCGTATATTGCAACCTGGAGCACCGGCGAGTTTAACCCGCATGTCGGGCTGGGCATGCTGGTGATGGGATTGCTCGTGCTGGGATTCAATCGCCTGTTCTGGCGCCGGCTGTATCACCTGGCCGAGACGCGCTTCCGCCTGGACTGATGGATCGCGCGGACCTCTGGGCCCAGTACCTGTCGAATAAGCGCATGCGGCGCTGCAGCCCCCCTCCCAACCTCTCCCCGCTGGGGGGAGGAGCCGCACTCCCGCCCCCAGCGAGGGTAGGGAGGGGACGGTTCGGCGCGAGATGGTAGCATACCGCATAGCCCTTCTGAAACCATGTCCAGGACAAGAAAGGACGCTGCCCATGACGACGCTTGCTACCCCCAGGACGACGAACGGCGCGGACAACGTCATCCTGAGCGTTCGCGATTTGCGCAAGAGTTTCAAGACACCCGAAGGCAACGACCTGCTCGTGCTCGATAACATCACGCTGGAACTCCACGAGGGCGAGATCGTCGCCCTGCTGGGGCGCTCCGGCTCAGGCAAGTCTACGCTGCTGCGCAGCCTGATCGGCCTGATCAGCCCCTCCAGCGGCACGGTGCGCTACCGCAACCGCCCGGTCACCGGCCCGATGCCGGGCATGGCAATGGTCTTCCAATCCTTCGCGCTCTTCCCCTGGCTGACGGTGCTGGAAAATGTCGAACTCGGCCTGGAGGCGCAGGGCGTCCCCGAAGGTGAACGCCGGCGACGGGCGCTGGACGCGATCGACCTGATCGGCCTCGACGGTTTTGAGAGCGCCTATCCCAAAGAGCTCTCGGGCGGGATGCGCCAGCGGGTCGGCTTTGCCCGCGCACTGGTGACCAACCCCGACGTGCTGCTCATGGACGAGCCGTTCTCGGCCCTTGACGTGTTGACGGCCGAGAACCTGCGCGCCGAGTTGCTCGGGTTGTGGGAGCAGCGCCGGATCCCGACGCGAGCGATCCTGATGGTCACTCACAATATTGAGGAAGCGGTGCTGATGGCCGATCGCGTGCTCATCCTGGCTTCAAATCCGGGCCGGCTGATCAGCAGCGAGCGCATTGACCTGCCGCGCCCGCGCGACCGTGAGGCTGCAGCGTTCCGCGCGGTGATCGAGCAGATCTACCATACGATGACCACGCCGGTCGTCGTACCTGGGGTCACTGAAGATGTGAAGTTCGATCATGCCAGTCTGGGTATGCGGCTGCCACGGGCAGAGATCGCCCAGATGATCGGCCTGATCGAGCGGGTAGACACCGGGCCGGATCGGGGGCGCGACGATCTGCCGACCCTCGCGGATGAGATGCAGCTCGATGTGGATGATCTGTTTTCCCTCACCGATGCGGCTGAACTGCTCGGGTTCGCGCAGACCCGCGCGGGCGATATCACGCTGCTGCCGGAGGGCGTCAAGCTGGCCCGCAGCAACATCCAGGAGCGTAAGCAGATCTTTGCCGAGCACTTGATGAGTCGGGTAGCGCTTGTCGCCCACATCCGGCGCGTGCTGGCGAACCGGTCCGACCACCGGGCGCCGCGCGAGCGATTCCTCAGTGAACTGGAGGACTATATGAGCGAGGAGGACGCAGCCGACACGTTGGATATCGCGATCGACTGGGGCCGCTATGCCGAGCTGTTCGAATACGACGCGCGCGAGGGTCGCCTGCGTCTCCCGGAAAATGGCGCGTGAGTTGCATATGTGATCATCAATTACAGGACGCACCCGCTGGAGGGGAGCGGAGAGGCGCAGCCCTCCCCGCGCTTCCCCGGTGCCTGGAAAACCGCAGGCTCTCCAACCCCTCCCCGCCGGGTACGTGTTCACATTTCGGGTAACCCACACGCCCGGGAGCGAGGGCCTTCCGCCCTCGTCGGGTCTCCACGGGCAAGATGGTCTTTGAGAAATTAATCCGCTATGCCGGGCTGGCCGTGGGGCTAAAGCCCTCGGCTACGGAATGCGAAGCCCGCCTGCGCGGGCTAGAGCGGAGTAATTTCTCAAAAACCATGAGCGCTTCCTGTTGCATGGAGCGGCAATCTCCAATCCGCAATCTAAAATCTAAAATGGTTGTGATATACTCAGAGGAAGCAAACTCGATGGTGCCCGTGAGACGCCGCCCCCCAACAGTTGAGGACAGCCGTCCCCCACGCGCGGCAGTTGGATAGCCGTCGCACCACCGAAGTGGGCAAGAGGCCCTTGAAGAACGCTCGCCTGAGCGCCCCGGCGGGATGCCGCGGCGATGGCCGGCGTGTATCTGGCGGGTCAGTTCGCGAACCGGCGCCTGGGAAGCGATCCCCTACGTTCACCTCCTCTTCCACGAACGCGCAGAAGCGGAGCATGCAGCGTAGCGAAAACGGTGAGGACGTCCCCACCTCGCCGCACCGGTTCCAGGAGACCCGCCACAAGCATCAGAGGAAGGTTGAACGTGAGCGCAGAACGTCTACAGAAGGTCCTCGCCGGCGCGGGCATTGCCTCCCGCCGGGACTGCGAGGCATTGATCGCGGCGGGCCGGGTGACGGTGAACGGCAGGGTCGTGCTGGAGCCAGGATTACGGGTTGACCCGGAGCAGGATGTTATCCAGGTGGATGGCGAGGTGGTGCGCCGGCCGGTCGAGCGCACCTACATTATGTTGCACAAGCCGGTGGGGTACGTTTCGACGGTGGATGATCCGCACGGCCGTCCGACCGTGCTCGATCTGGTTGATGCGCCGACGCGCGTCTTTCCGGTCGGGCGGCTCGACGTGGATAGCGAAGGGCTGATCCTCCTGACCGATGACGGCGAGTTGACCCACTATCTGACCCATCCGAAGTTTGAGGTTGAGAAGGAATACCGGGTGCTGCTCGATCGTCCGCTCGATAGTGAAGCCCTGCGGCAGTGGCGCAACGGGGTGCTGCTCAACGACGAACTGACGGCCCCCGCCTGGGTCGAGTTGATCGAGACCGCTCCGGAAGGGCCGTGGTACCGGATCGTGCTGCGCGAGGGACGCAAGCGGCAGATCCGCGAGGTGGCGAAGCTGCTGGGCTATGAGGTGCAACGCCTGATCCGCGTCCGTGAGGGTGACATCGCCCTGGGCGATCTGGCGCCGCGCGAGTGGCGCCTGTTGACGCCGGAGGAGATCGCGAAGCTGCGCAGCCATGTGCCGGCGCGAGCGCCGCGCGACGAGGAGGGGGCAGCCTCTGGACGAGCGGCGGGCGTCGTCGCGGGTGTTGGCGGGGCCGCGGGAGCGCGCGCCGCCCGTGGCCCCGCCGGTGAGCGGCCCCCCCGCCGCGAGGGCGGCTACCGCGAGGAACGCCCTCCCCGCCGCTACGAAGAACGGCCCCCACGCTACGAGGAGCGGCCCCCCCGCCGCGAGGGCGGCTACCGCGAGGAACGCCCCCCACGCCGCTACGAAGAACGGCCCCCACGCTACGAGGAGCGGCCCCCACGCCGCGAGGGCGGCTACCGCGAGGAACGGCCCCTGCGTCCCTACCAGGAACGGCCACCCCGCGGGTATGAAGAGCGCTCGCCCCGTCGCGAAGGCGGCTACCGCGAGGAACGGCCCCCACGCTACGAGGAGCGCCCGCCCCGTCGCGAAGGCGGCTACCGCGAGGAACGCCCCCCGCGTCGCTACGAGGAACGGCCCCCGCGCCGCGAGGGCGGCTACCGCGAGGAACGGCCCCCGCGCTACGAGGAGCGGCCCCCCCGCCGCGAGGGCGGCTACCGCGAGGAACGGCCCCCGCGTGGCCACGAGGGGCCTCTGCCACGCGACGAAGCCCAACGGCTGATGAAGGAACCGCCCGCGCGCGGCGAGGCAGGCCGACCGTCCGAACCAGGGGCTGTCGCGGCACAGCCGGCGACAGAGCCATCGCGGCCGGCAAAGGTGGCGCCGGGGGCGCGCCGGGGCCGTGGGCGGTTCGGGCGACGGGCCGGGGGACAGGCGCCGTTCCGGGCGCGCCCGCGCCTGCCGGAGCGCGAAACCTGAGGTGAACATAGGCTCTCGAAGAGGGGCGTGGGGAAACCGGGTTTCCCCACGCCCCCGCCCGCGGGAGGGTTTGGGAGGGCTTCGCCCTCCCAAGAACAAACTTATTTTCATTGCGGCGTTGTGCGGCGCAGCCGCATGGACGACTAACGTGAACATAAGCCCTCGGCGAGGGGTATGGGGAAACCGGGTTTCCCCATACCTCAGCGGACGCGGGCCGGAGGCCCGCGCACCCAGGCCCCCGCCCGCGGGAGGGTTTGGGAGGGCGAAGCCCTCCCAAAAACAACCTTATGTTCATTGCGGTGTTGTGCGGCGGAGCCGCATGGACGGCTGAGGTGAAAATAGGCCGCTGGAGCAGAGGGATGGAGAAACCTGGTTTCCCCATCCCTCTGCGCAAAGGCTGCGCCCCACCAGGCCGTCACGGAGGATGGGCGGTTCCTCGTCAAGTTTCCCCATCCCTCTGCGCAAAGGCTGCGCCCCACCAACCCTTCTACGGGCAGGGGTGTGGGGAAACCAGGTTTCCCCACACCCCTGCTCGAGGGCTGCGCCCGCCCACACCCACCCACCCGGTGGGGGAATGGGGCAACCCGGTTTCCCCATCCCCCTGCGTGAGGGCGACGCCCTCCCACACCCTCCCACCGGGTGGGGGGATGGGGCAACCCGGTTGCCCCATCCCCCTGCGTGAGGGCGACGCCCTCCCACACCCTCCTGCGGGCGGGGGTAGGGGGAAAGCCGGTTTCCCCATTCCCCTGCGGGGCGGGGGCGTGGGGAAACCCGGTTTCCTCACACCCCTCTTCGAGAGCCTATGTTCACGTTAGCCCGACGGAACCGGGCACCGCGCAAGACGGTACGTCGCACCGCGCCTCGCGCGGCTGCCGGTGGCCTCTTCGCGGTGACGGTCATACAGCGAAACGATGTCTAACGCTGCGCGAACCGGGCGACCTATGACCCCACGAACCGTCCGCTGGCGCGAAGCGCTGGCGCGCCACGGGTCGGCCCTGGC
>DAOTYR010000098.1:0-7433 GCA_034434655.1 Chloroflexaceae bacterium | reverse complement strand
TGAGTTGCCTCAGCGCGCGGCATTGAAGACGTACACGTGCACCGCCATCGGTTGCAGCGAGCCCTGCAAGCGGCCGGCATTGAAGGTCATCCCTGCGGGGCGCTGGTCAAAGACCGGCTTTGCCGCCCCTGACACCGGCGTAGCCAGGTTGACCGTCACCGCAGATGCCTGATCGGTGGCGTTGACGACCATCACATACACCTCGCCGCCGTAGCGCCACTGGGCCGCCAGCAGATCAGGCTTGCCGGTTTGCAATGGCGTGTAGACGCCATCGAGCAACACGGGCGCCAGCCGCCGCACCTCGGGCGCCAGATCCCGCAGGGCCTGCAATACCGTGGGATGTTCCTCCAGCCGCCAGTAGCCGTCATTGTAGGTGTAGTAGATGATGCCGCGCACATTGTTGACCAGCGCCTGGTAGGTCATGTTGCGGATCTCGGCGGCCGTTGGCTGGCGCTGCTCTGGCCAGGCAAAGGCCTGGAGATTGGCGATAACCGGGCGGTTGAACGGTCTCGCGGCGGCGATGGCGGTTGCGAGAGCGTAGTTCACATGCCCGATGCGGGCGTGCTCCCAGTAGGTTTTGCCGATCGGGTATGACTGCATCGCGACCGTATCGGCGCTCTGCATGAACAGATTGATGCGCTGCGGAACGAAACCGCTGATGTAGGTCGGATACTGGCGGTCAACGGTTTTGACCAACTGGTTGATCCGGGTCACCAGCTCCGGGGTGTAGTATTCGCCATCGTCCACATCATCGGCGATAGCGTAGGCCAGCAGCGCGGGGCCGTCCTTGACATGCCGAATGGCGCGCACGATCCCCGCGTCGTCGAGTTCGTAGGGGTAGATCTCGGCGATCAGGCGCATTCCCAGGGCCGCTGCATCGGCCTGGAGTTCGGGGTAGTTGAGGCGGATGGGGGCGTGCAGGGTGTTGAAGCCACTGGCGGCAATCGAGCGCAACGTCTCCGGACGGAACTCTTGAGTATTGTACTGCGGGTATAAGGCGAAGCCGTAGGGAAAAAACGGTTGCCCATCCACCAGCAAGACGCCATCGGCGCGGATGCGCACCCCGCGCTCGCTCAACGCGCCTGATCCAGCCGGAACAGTGGCCGGCGGTGGCGTCGGAGCGGTGGGAGACGCCACCGGGCGCCCGGTTGGGCGCGCAGGTGGCGTGGTTACCGTAGGAACGGGAGTAGGCGTTGGCACAACAGCGGCAACGGGCGGGCTGGACGCAGCCGTTCCACAGGCCAGCAGCATCAAGCAGCCGAGCAACAGTACGGCGCCTCGGCGCGCCAGCCATGCGCATATCGAGCAAGAACGTTGCATCGTAGCACCATGCCTCTCATACCATTTTTGATGGTAGATTTTGGATTTCAGGCTGGTTCACACGCGTGACCGTTCGCCTCGACACGGGACCAGGGTGGGGGGGATGGGGAAACCCGGTTTCCCCATCCCCCTGCGTGCGGGCGAGGCCCTCCCGCGGGCAGGGGCGTGGGGAAACCAGGTTTCCCCACACCTCTGCTCCAGCAGTCTATGTTCACGTTAGCCGTCCACGCGGCTCCGCCGCACAACGCCGCGATGAACATACGGTTGTTCCTGGGAGGGCTGCGCCCTCCCAAACCCTCCCGCGGGTGGGGGCATGGGGAAACCCGGGTTCCCCATGCCCCTGCGGGGCGGGGGCGTGGGGAAACCCGGGTTCCCCACACCCCTCTTCGAGAGCCTATGTTCACGTTAGAGAGACGCTTCCAGAAGGTATTGCCCGGGAGAGTCCCGGGGACTGGCCTTCCCAGAAACCCTTTAGCTCGCAAGGCAGCGCCGCAGTTGGGCGCAGACGTAATCAACCTGATCCTCGCTCATCACACCCGAGAACGGCAGGGCGAGCGACACGTCACCCAGATGCTCGGTTACCGGCAAATCACCGCGTCGGTACCCAAAGCGGCTCTGATAGAACGGCTGCAAGTGGATGGGCGTGAAGTAGGGCCGGCTGGGCACGCCAACCTCCGCCAACCGGCGCATCACCTGGTCGCGGCTGGCGGGGGCCTTGATGCGCACCACATAGACGAACCAGCTCATGGCAGTCGTGTTCGGAGCAATAAATGGGCGCTCGAGCAGTTCCAGGTCGGCCAGGCGCTGGTTGTACCAGCGCGCCACCTGGGCGCGCCTGGCCAGCAATTCGTCGAGGCGCTGCACCTGCACCAGCCCCAGCGCGGCGCTCAGTTCATCCAGGCGGTAGTTGTAGCCCAGACGGGTGTGGTTGAGCCAGGCGTCAAAGACATCGCGCCCCTGATTACGCAGGCTGCGGAAGAGATCGGCCCACTCCGCGCGATTGGTGACGATCATGCCGCCTTCGCCCGTCGTCATTTGCTTGTTGGGATAGAAGGCGAAGACCGCCGCATCGCCGATAGCGCCCGCGGCGCGCCCCTTGTAGGTCGAACCAATCGCCTCGCAGGCGTCTTCGATCACCGCCAGGCCATGATCGCGGGCCACGGCCAGGATAGGGTCCATATCGGCCGGCTGCCCAAAGGCGTGGACCGGTAGCAGCGCCTTCAGCCGCCCCTGGGGTTGCGCATGATCGCGCAGCGCCGGGGGCAACCAGCGCCTGGCGGCCGCCGCGCCGCGCGCCAGATCCGCGGCGGCTTCGGCCACGAGGTTCGGATCGATATTGCCGGTTGCCGGATCAACATCCACGAACACCGGCACCCCACGCTCGTACAGAATGCAGTTCGCCGAAGCGATGAACGAAAAGGAGGGCGTAAGCACCAGATCTCCATCACCGACGCCGGCGGCGATCACACAGAGGTGCAGACCGCTGGTTCCCGAGTTTACACCGACCGCATGCGCGACCCCCACCCGGGCCGCCAGGGCCTGCTCGAACGCCTTGATCTGTGGCCCGATGCTGAGGATCGGTGTATGCAACACCCGGGTTACGGCGGCAATTTCGGCATCGGTCAGATCAGGCGAGGACATCGGTATGGATACCGTTGTGGTCATGGTGAACTCCGTGATCGCTAACGTGAACATAAGCCCTCGGCGAGGGGGATGGGGAAACCGGGTTTCCCCACCTCCCGCCCGCGGGAGGGTCTGGGGGCCTGCCCTCCCAGGAACAAGTCATGCCGCTTGCAACGCATCAACCAGTTCTGGGAGACTGGTCGGGTTATCCCCAAAGTTCATGCGCCCGACACGCCGGTCAATGGCCCGCATCAGGCCGGTGAGCACCTTCCCCGGTCCTACTTCGACCACGGCGGTGACACCTGTTTCGACCAGGCGGCGCATCGAGTCGACCCAGCGCACCTCGCGGGTGAGTTGCTCGCTCAACTCCTGACGCACCGCCTCAGCGGAGGTGAGCCAGTCGGCGGACACATTGCCGAGCACCGGGATTGCCGGCGCCGCGATCGGCGTGGCCGCCAGCACCTCGAGGAAGCTCCCCAGGGCGGGCTGCATGAGCGGCGTATGCGGAGCCACGCTCACCTTCAGCGGGGTTGGCGGAAGGGCGCCCGGTTGCTCCTGCACCAGCGCGGCGAACGCCTCAAGAGCCCGCCGGTCGCCGGCGACCACGATCTGGCCGGGGCAGTTATCGTTGGCAATGGTGATCACCGCGTCGGTGAGCTGCGCCGCCCTGGCGCAGAGCTGGCTCACCGTGGCGCGTGACTGGCCCAGCACGGCCATCATGCCGCCGGGGGCCAGTTCGCCGGCCGCTTTCATGGCCAGGCCGCGCGCCCGCACCAGGCGCAGCGCGTCGGCAAAGTGGAGCGCCCCCGCCGCCACGAGGGCGCTGTACAGTCCCAGGCTATGACCGGCCAGCGCCGCCGGGGGCGTTGCCGTGGCCTCGCTCAAGGTCTTCCAGGCGGCGATGCTGGCCACAAAGATCGCCGGTTGGGCGTTGGCCGTATCGTTCAATTCCACTTCAGGCCCATTGAAGCAGAGCGTTGATAAGCCAACCTTGAGGACCGCGTCGGCCTCGGCAAAGACCGCCGCCGCCACCGGCGACGCCGCCACCAGCGCCTTGCCCATCCCTACGAATTGTGAACCCTGACCGGGAAAAAGGACCGCATACACTGCCATTGTCTTTTTTTGCTCCTTTCGGGCGCCTTACACCGCTACGTGGTCATTTCTCCTCACCGGGAAGGTTCGGAACAGCGCAGCCCCGGCCAAAGAAGAGGGAAAGGGTTGCTTTCTGAGGTCCGCGGCCCCCAACCCCTCGCGTGCGGCGGCGCTGCCGCGAACTGACAACGGAGCGTCACCACTCCACAGGTTGTCGGGCAAAAACCGGCTTCCCAGGAATACCGACCACCGTGGTATCCGCCGGAACCGAGCGCGTAACAACCGCATTGGCGCCGATCGTAACGTTGTCGCCAATCGTGATGGCGCCGAGAATCGCCGCCCCGGCGCCGACGGCGACGTTATCGCCGATGCGCGGGGCGCCAACGTTCGAGATCCCAATGACCGAAACGCCAATCGTCACGCCGTGCAGAAGGGTGACATTACTGCCAATGATCGCCTGGTAGTGAATAACCGTCGGACCGAGATGCAGGACCTGTAGCCCCGGTCCTACCGTGGTCTGCGGCAGCAGTTCCAGTCCCGAGTACATGCGCACCAGGGGGTAGCACGCCAGGTAGCAGAGCAATGCCAGAAGGACGAGCGGGTTGCGCCGGTTCAGCCACAACCAGTGCCCGATACGGTAGTAAAGAATGCCCGCCAGCGCGGGATGAAGATAGATCGATCGCAGGAGGACGACCGGCAGAGGGGCATCGCGGGAATACCGGCGCAAGTCTTGCCGCATTGCGTTCAGCGTCCATGCCAGGGTCTTGCGGGATGGGGAAGGTCGTGCGTTCACTATTCGCTCTCCGCGATACACTGCGTGCTGGTACGATAACGAATGACGAAACGTGGCCCCGCTGAGGATCGCGGAAGTCTGAGTCTCTACAGCATTTCTCAGATACGCTGACCATCGTTCGCGTCTGCCGTGCTGTTCCACCCTCTTGCAGGCTGCGAGCCTGCAGGAGGGTCATTATGCAACCTTGCCCAAAAGTTCACCTTTCTGAGAACTGCTATAGTTTCCCTTTCCAGCGGACTTGCCGGGCGGTAACATGTCTCTGAGCCTTCTCACCGACGAGAAGGCTTGTTTGACAGCGGCTGGAGAGGGTCGAGACATGGTCTTTGAGAAATTCATCCGCTCTGCCGGGCTGGCCGTGGGGCTAAAGCCCTCGGCTACGGAATGCGAAGCCCGCCTGCGCGGGCTAGAGCGGATTATTTATTCAAAGACCATACCAGCTTTCCCCACACCCCTGCTGGAGAGGGGAGGAGCGCGGAAGGCCTCGTCCTCCCGGCCCCTCCCGCGCAAGAACTTGCCAGAGGGACGACCCGCCGTCAGGCGGCCTGCTGTTGCTCGTCGGCCAGGAGGCGCACAATGTAATCGGCCAGGCTGCCAACGCTGCGGAAGGGGCTGCGCTGCTGCGACATGGCCCGGCTGTCGGCGATGGTGATGGCGGTGTCCATCCGATCGTTGATCTCCTGCTCCAGGTCGAGCACCAGACTCACCAGGCGCAGCGAGTCCAGCAGGCCCTCGGGGCCGTAGAGCCGGGTGCCTTCCTCGATCGGCAGGCCGGCCCTGGCAGGATCGCCGGCCAGCAGATCCTGCAGGGTCGTCACGATCAGGTCCATCACGTCACTGCGATTCATGGTTCGTTCCTCCTGTGGCCGCGGGTTGGCGGCGCATCTTCTTAAAGCGCTGGCTGTACTGTTCGTTCTCGACGATCAGAATCCTGGCCGGGATCTTGAATGCGGCCATCCGGTCACGGCAAAAGTCGCGCACCCGCTTGCGGAACTGCGCGACATCCTCCGGCTCAAACAGGTTGAAGCGCGCGACAACGATCTGCCCGGTTATCGGATTGGGTTCACCGGTCACGGCAACGTCGCGCACGTTAGGCATCTGGAGCAGGACGCTCTCAACCTCGGCCGGATACACCTTCTGACCGCCGACGTTGATGATCTCCGACGTGCGACCGAGGATGCGGATATACTCGCCATCCACCTCGACGGCATCGCCAGTGTTGAACCAGCCGTCGGCATCGAAGGGCGACGGCGCGTTGAGATAGCCGAGCATCGCCGACCGCGCCTTGATCCACAGCGTGCCGTCCTGGATCCTGGTTTCGAAGTCTTCGCCGCCAACCTTGACCCAGAGGGAGTTGGAACTGCGCGACTTGGAGCGCATGATGCCGATCTCCGACAGACCGTAGGTTTGCAGGAGTTCCGCCTGGGGCAGGATCTCGTGGATGCGCTGGAGGGTATGCTCGGGCATCGGCTCGGTGCCGTAGGTCACGCGCTTGAGCGAGGAGAGATCGTGCCGCTTGTAGGCCTCGGAGATCAGCAAGAGGTTGAGAAACGTGGGCGAGGTAGGCAGCACCTCGACCCGGTGCCGTTCGATGGCCGCGCAGACCTTGTCGGGGTCGCGGTCCTCCACCGTGACCACGCAGCCGGTGTTGGAGAGCACGTAGAGCAAGGTGTTGATGCCCCCGATATGATCGAGCAGGAGGAAGGTCAGGGTGATCATCGAGTGCCGGGGCGTCTTGAACTTCTCCAGTAGGCTGACGAAGTTGTGCAGGGCGGCCTTGCTCTTGCCGGTCGAGCCAGAAGAGAAGAGCACCAGGCCCGGATCGCCGCTGGCAATCAGCTTGCGCGTCAGGTCGTTCCGCACTTCCGTGGGGCGGCGACTAATGCTGCTCTGCTCATCGGCATCAATCGCGATCACCACCTGCACTTCGGCGATCTGCTTGAACTCCTCTTTGTGGACCTCGACACTGGCGGTCAGTGGCACGAGGATCGTTCCCCGTTCAATGAGCGCCAGCATCAGGGCCACCACCTGGGGCGAATAGTCGCCCTCAAGCGCCACCACCGTTCCTGGCGCCACATCAGCAGCATCGAGGCGCGTCTCCCACTCGCGGACACGTTCGATCAGCCACGCATACGTGTAGGGTTGATCGCGCCAGATCATGAAGTTTCGCGAAGGTTCATTGGCAAAACGCTCGAACAACCATGTCAGGCAACCCATATCAGGCTCCTCCCAGATAAATAATCTGGCCGGTAATGTAGTCGCTCTCAGGCCGGATAAAGAACTCAACCACATTGAACACATCAGCCGGCTGACCGAGCCGCTTGATTGCCAGCCGATGCACAATCTCTTCGATTTTGTCGCGAGGAACGTTGCGGATCAGGTCGGTCTCCACCGGAGTGGGACCGACGGCGTTCACCGTGATGCCGAAGGGTGCCAGTTCGCGGCTCATGACGCGGGTCAGGGCCTCAACGGCGCTCTTTGAAGCGACGTAAATCGACTCGCCTTCCAGCGACAGGGGAACGGCGACGGTGGTCAGATTGACGATCCGTCCATATTGATGCTTGCGCATCAACCGGGCACTCTCACGCGACACCAGGAAGGTGCCCCG
>DAOTYR010000097.1:0-6118 GCA_034434655.1 Chloroflexaceae bacterium | reverse complement strand
CATCGGTGTGCTCAGGAACAGGTTTCGGGCAGCCAGTTGTTGGGAAGGGACGGTCCTCCTAGCTCCTCTCATCGGAAAACGGCGTGGGGAAACCGGGTTTCTCCATACTCTACCCAGCAGGAGGGTCTGGGAGGGCGCAGCCCTCCCTGGAACAACCTTTGTTCATCCCGTCGGTTGCGGCGCAGCCGCATGGACGGCTGTAACGGTAGCGTACCATAATGTCAGGTAAAATAACAGGAGTTACTCAGTGGAGGGGATGCGGGGAGGCTTCGCCTCCCCGCATCCTCCTGTTCCCGCCCACGGCGGCCAGGCGGCCTGGCGCAACACCCACGGCCCGCTCGCCACGGGCGGGCAACAACCGGTTGACGGAGGGCCTGCCACCCTCCACTCCTCCCCGCCGGAAGCGGGCCGGGGACACGGTTCCCTTCGACAGACATGGTAACACACAATACATCCACCGCGCGCCGTGGTGCGTAAAGATAGGCGGACGGGCGGCCTGCCAATCTCCACGGCGCATTCATTTGCAGGTCATAGCGTGACTCGCGCACAGGCGCCGCCACCGGTCTCCGCACCGGAGGTGCCGAGGGGAGAGCATCCCCGGTGTGGGTCGGCTTTGCTGTGTCCAAACATCGTTGCCACCGCCTGGGCCAACGGCCTGCTTGGCGGCGCCGGCGCGCAGGCCTTCAAGGTCACGCCGTCGGTAGACGCAATGGCCGAGTAACTATGTGGAGGGGGGTGAGGAAACGCTGATTTTCCCACCCCCCTGCGCCCGACCTACACTTCGTCGCGGCGGGGGCCGTATGGTCTTTGAAGAATTGCTCCGCTCTAGCCCGCGAAGGCGGGCTTCGCATGCCATAGCCGAGGGCTTTAGTCCCACGGCCAGCCCGGCATACCGGATGAATTTCTCAATAACCATCAGGCCCCCGCCACCCGTCCTCAAAACGCTACAACATCACCACACCCACGTAGATCAGGTTCTCGCTCTGGTTGGCGATGAACAGTTCGTTGGTCACGGGGTTGAAGGCCAGGCCCTCGACCCGCTCCGTGCCGCCGCCGGGGGCGGTGATGGTCCCACGCACCACCAGCGTCACCGGATTGATCACCGTGATCACCCCTGCTGAGGAGTTCCCACAGAAGAGGAAGCCACGCCCAAAGGTCAGGGCGCGGCACTGGCCCCCCGGCGCCGGGAAGGAACGCAGGACCGCGCCCGTCGTCGGGTTCAGCACGTGGATGCGGTTGATCGTCGAGTAGTAGAGGTGCGTGCCGTCGAAGGCCAGGCCCTCGCCGCGCCCGGCGGGGGCGGGGATCGAGGCGACCTGCGCGCCGGTCAGCGGGTTGATGCTGTTGATGCTGCCGGCCCCGGTGGTGACATTGGCCACGCGGATGTTGACGCCGTCCCACTCCATGCTGCCCACGGTGTCGTTGTCCACCGGATCGATCGCCCCCAGCACGGCCCCCGTGGAGGGGTTGAGGAAGTAGATCTTCTCCGAGAAGGGCTGCTGGGTCAGGAACAGCAGCGCCGGGCGGAGCGCGCCGGCGACGCGCAGGCGGCGGGCGTAGGCCAGGGCGCTGCTCGAGCCGTTGTTCGACTGGGGGAACTTGAAGCGGCGCACGAGCTGGAAGCCGATCGGCGGCAGGGGCGTGGCCGAGAGGGCCTTGAAGGCATTGATGCGGCCCTTGCCCAGCTTCCCGGCAAAATTCGGGTTCTTAGCGTCAATGTTGTCGCAGGTGCTCTCGATGATGGCCCGCACCTGCGCGTTGCTCAAGGTGGGGTTGCGCGACCAGATCAGCGCCGCCAGACCGGCGACGTGCGGCGAGGCCATCGAGGTGCCGCTCAGGTAGGCGTAGGTGTTGTTGGGGTAGGTCGAGTAGATGTTCACCCCTGGCGCCGACACATCCACCTTTGTGCCGTAGTTGGAGAATGAAGCCCGCACGTCCCGGTTGTCGGTGGCGGCGACGGCGATCACCTCGGGGTACACCGCCGGGTACTGCGGGGTCACGTCAATATCCACATTGGCGTTGCCTGCGGCGAAGCAGACCACCACCGACTTGCTCACGGCGTTCTGAATGGCGCTGTGCACGCCGGCATGGTCGCCGTTCATGCGCCAGCTACAGTTGATGACGTAGCGGCGCGAGGGGTTGGCGACGGCATGGCTCGCCACGAAGTTGATCGCGTCGGCGCGGTTCTGGTTCATCCCCGCGGTCAGGTTGACGCGGAGAGGCATGATCCGGCACTTGGGGGCCACGCCGATCACGCCGGTCGTGTTGTCAACCCCGGCGGCGGTGCCGGCCACGTGGGTGCCGTGGCCATTGGTGTCATCGGGCGAGGGATCCGGCCCATCGGCGAAGTCCCAGTCTTCGGCGCCGCGGGGCAGGAAGTTCGCCAGCAGGTCGGGGTGGTCGAGATCGGCGCCGGTGTCAATCACCGCGACAATCACATTCGGGTTGCCGCGGGTGATGTCCCAGGCTTCAGGCGCGTCAATGTCGGCGTCGGCGGTCCCGGCCACGCCCTCCACGGTCTGCCCGGTGTTGTGCAGGCCCCAGAGGCGGGGGAAGTCGGGATCGTCGGGCAGGTACAGGTCGTCGTTGAACCCGGCCTCGCTCGGCTCGGCGAAGGCCACCTCGGGCAGATCGGAGAAGGCGCGCAGGGTCTCGAAGAGGCCCTTGCCCTCGGGCACGGCCAGGGTGTAGTAGCCGGGAGTGCGTTGTTCGACGAGGATGCGGCTGCCCTGGGCGGCGATAATGCGCTCGGCTTCCTCCTTGCTCACGCCCTCGCGGAACTGCACGGTGAACTCGTCGGGGAGAAAGTAGCGCGTCAGGCCCTCGTCGTCAACCATCACCGGGAGCGTGTTGGCGATGGCCGGATGCGCTTCCAGGCTCGCGCTGGCGGTGGCGACATCCTGCCCCGCCGGCACGCGGAAGACGGCGAAGCCCCGCTCCGGGTTGATGCCTTCGCTGATCGACATCCCCGCCGCCTCCATCACACTGGCGGCGACATCACCCTCCGCTGTCGGCTCGAAGGTGGCCATCAGTTCATCGGCCCTGGGCGCAAAGCGAATTTGCTTGCGCATAAACTTGTTCGTGTAGACGAACTCGTTCTCGGCCTTTACCTTCGGACGTGATCCGCTCATCACACACCTCCTGATACTGCTTCGACGCTTGCCAGCCGGCGCCTCAGAGGAACAGATAGCCTTTGCGGCGCGGACGCGAAGGTGGGAGGCTGAGTTGAAAGCCGGGGCGCCCCGGCGCCCGCCTGTGAACCGAAACTGCCGGGTTCGCTTCACGGGTGGCGCGATGTCACCTGTTCGCTCTGATGGCTGTGGATTGCTGGTGACAGGTAGAACGTATCTGGGGGGCGCTTTGGAGGGGTGGTGTGGTTAAGACATGGTTTCGCCGCGCGGCCCTGTCCTGGTGGGCAGGCACGGCCCTCCCCCGCGTGGTCTCAGGGCCGCAGCCCCTGGGCGCGAAGATGGGCGTCGAGCCAGGCGGCATCATCGGGGCTGAGATCGGGTGGCGGCGGCGGTTGCCGGTAGTCAATCTCAAGATCGTAGCGGGCGCGGCGGTACGTCTCGTGGATGGCTGCGCCGAGATCGAGCCGCACATCAGGGTCAGCGGCGCGGAGAGGCACGGGAACGGGCTTGATTGGCTGGCGCAAGGCGAGCGGCCAGATGTCAAGATACGGCCGGCGTTGCGCCCGGCTGAGGAACACGAAGTAGGGCGCGTCCGGCAACGGCCCCGCCACCTGCGGACGCTGGCCGTTGCGTAGTAAGTCAATCTTGAGCAAGTGGGCCGTGCTCGAGAACAGTTCCTGGCGTTTGTGCTCATAGGCCTCGGCGCCCTGGGCGCCGGGTCGTTTGTTGGCCGGAGAGAGCAATTCAATGGCCGTCACCAGCGCCTGGTCGCGCACGGTGCGGATCTCGATCCTCCCGTACTCGACGGGAACCGTCATAACCGCCGGCAGACTGAGCGGGGCCTCTTCGATGACCGTGGCGGGTTGCGGCAGGGTGGCGCGCTCGCGCTCGATGACGGCGACGTCGGGGATGAATGTTCGCGCCGGAGCAATTTCAATGCTTTCGAAGGCAAGATAGGGCGTGATCACCGCTCGATAGGCCGGCGCAAGTTGGGCCTGGATCTGATCGCGAATGGTGGTGATCAGCGCATGATGAACATCTGGCCACAGGCGCGGCTCTTCGAGATACGGGTCCATTCCCGGAAAAGGCGAGTCCATCCGCGGTTCTCCCTGGTCGCGATCTGGCTGGCCATCCCTTGCGTCGCGCACCCTGGTTGCATGATAGCATACGCTGCGCAAGCAATGAAAAAAAGTTGTTCTTGGGAGGGCGAAGCCCTCCCAAACCCTCCCGCCGGGCGGCGAATGGGGAAACCCGGTTTCCCCATTCCCCTGCGCAAAGGCTGCGCCCGCCCGGACCCTCCCGCCGGGCGGGGGTACGGGGGAACCAGGTTCCCCCATGTTCACCTCAGGGTCTCCAGCAACACCGCAAGGGTGTCACGGGCGCAGCGCTCCCAGGTGAAGCCGGCGGCGCGCGCCAGCCCCCGCGCGCGGAGGTCGGCGCGGAGCGACTCATCGGCGGCCAGGCGCCCAAGGGCGGCGGCGATGGCATCGGTGTCGCCGGGGTCCACCAGCAGGGCGGCGTCGCCGGCCACTTCGGGCAGGGCCGAGGTGGTGGAGGTCAGCACCGGGGCGCCGCAGGCCATAGCTTCGAGCACGGGCATGCCGAAGCCTTCGTAGAGGGAGGGGAACACGAAGGCCAGCGCCCCGCCGAGCAGCGCCGGCAGGTCGGCGTCGGGCACGTAGCCGGGAAAGCGCACCCGGTGGGTGAGGCCCAGTTCGGCGGCGCGGCGCGCGATCGGTTCGCTGAGCCAGCCGCGCCGCCCGGCGATGACCAGGAGGGTCTCGCCGGCGACGCTGCGGGCGAAGGCGTCGATCAGGCGGGCCAGGTTCTTGCGCGGCTGAATGGTGCCGAGGTAGAGGAAATAGGGCGCATCGAGCGCGTAGCGGGCGCGTATGGCGACGATCTGCTCCGGGTCGTTCAGCGGGCGAAACGCGCTGCCGAGGCCGTGGTACACTACCGCGACCCGCTCCGGATCGGCCCCGTAGTGGCGCACCAGGTCGTTTCTGGTGGCCTGCGAGATGGCGATGACCCGCCGGGCGGCGCGCAGGCACCAGCGCGTGCTCAGGTCGAGTTCCAGGCGGCGGCGAGCCGTGTGGGCCTCCGGAAAGGCCAGGTAGCCCAGGTCGTGGATGGTGACGACGCTTCGCGGCGGGTGCAGCAAGGGAACAACATGGGCCGGCACGAAGAGCAGGTCGGGCCGGTCGCGCAGCAGGGCCGGGCCGAGGCGGGCGTGGGTCCAGAGCCGGGGCAGGGGAACGCTGCGCAGGGTGAAGTTGGGACCGAGGGGCGGCAGGGCCGCGGGCAGGCCGTTGGTGTAGAGGGTATAGGTGTTCCAGCGGTCGATGCGGGCCAGGGCGGCGAGGAGTTCGAAGGTGTAGCGCTCGGTGCCGGTGCGCTCGGCGACGCTGATCCGGCTGGCGTCGATGGCGAGGCGTGGGGGTTGCATGGGGCCTATTGTAATACACTAACGTGAACATAGGCTACGAGAGCCAATACCTTCCACCTCAGCGCATGCGGCGCCCCAGCCCCCCTCCCAACCTCCCCCCGCTGGGGGGAGGCGCCGGACTCCCTCCCCCCAGCGGGGGGAGGGCTGGGGAGGGGGGGCCGTCACCTTCGTTGCAACGGATTGCCGCTTGCGCAGGGGGATGGGGAAACCCGGTTTCCCCATCTCCCCCACCCGGTGGGAGGGTTTGGGAGGGCGCAGCCCTCACAGGAAGAACCTATGTTCATCCTGTTCGTGTGCGGCGGAGCCGCATGGATGGCTAACGTGAACATAGGCTGCTGGAGCAGGGGTGTGGGGAGACCGGGTTTCCCCACGCCCCTGCCCGCGGGAGGGTGAGGGCGCAGCCTTCGGCGAGGGGTATGGGGAAACCCGGTTTCCCCACGCCCCCGCTCGTTCTACGAAGGAGATCCTATGCCTCGCGTACTGATCCTCTACGCCTCTCTTGGCGCCGGGCATGGCAGCGCGGCCCATGCCCTGGCCGCGG
>DAOTYR010000096.1:0-6845 GCA_034434655.1 Chloroflexaceae bacterium | reverse complement strand
CGCTGGATCATCGCGCTGATTGCCGCGCTGCTGGCCCTCGCCGTGGGTATGGGCGCCATCGCCGTGTTCGATCCCGAGTTCTTTAGCCGCGCCCTGATGTTCTTCCAGGAACTCTGGAGCTATCTGCTGCGACTGGTGGGCATGGCGCCGTAGGGGCGGCATCCCTGGTTTCAGGAACAGGACGTACACGGTGGAGGGGTGCGGGGAGGCTGCGCCTCCCCGCATACCCCTGTTCCCGCCCGCGGTGGCCAGGCGGCCTGGCGCAACCCCCACGGCCCTCTGCCGCGGGCGGGCCACAACCGGTTGGTGGAGGGTCTGCGGCTCTCCACTCCTCCCCGCCGGAGGGCGACTGCGTAACTCCTGTCGGCCGCTAACGTGAACATCGGCTGCTGGAGCAGGGGTGTGGGGAAACCGGGTTTCCCCACGCCCCTGCCCGCGGGAGGGCCAGGCCCTCACGCAGGGGCATGGGGAAACCCGGTTTCCCCATGCCCCCGCCCCTTAATGCGTCAACGGCACCAGCGACATCTTGATCCCCAGCACGGCCCCCCGGTACCACAGGAATACCCCTAGCCAGGCGATCAATGCCAGCACCGCCAGCGCCACCCGGCGCCCGGCGGGGCGCTCCCACAGTCGCCCCAGCACCGCCGCACTGGCCAGGCAACACAACGGGGCGATAAAGTAGACATAACGCACCTGCATGGTGTTGAGGTAATCCACCGCCACGTAGATGAAAGGCGTGATCAGCCAGCCCAGCACCAGTGCGCGCCCCAGCGGGCGCCTGGCCCGTTGCAGCAGCAGCGGGATGCCCGGTGCCAGCAACAGGAACGGCAGCATGCCCATGCCTCGCCAGACCGCCACCGGCAGCACGTAGTTCAAATAGGCCCGGTGCTCGGCCATGCGCTCGGGCGAGAGCAGGTTCTGGTCACTCGCCACGGTCTGCGCCGAAGCCAGCATCGGCGGTGCCACGGCGCTCAGGTACACCAGCGCGCACAGGCCCAATGCGCCCAGGCCCGCCAGGGTCACGCCGCGCCAGGCGCGCGCCGAGGGGCGCGGGGGCAGCCAGGCCAGGCTCAGGGTGAGCAACCCGGCAGTGGCGGTAAGGATCAACACCCCCACGTGGGAGAGCAGCACCAGGCAGAAACTCACGCACAGCAAGGCCGCGCCGGCCCGGCTCGGGGCGCGTGTGTAGCGCAGCAGCAGCCAGAGCAGCAGCAGCAGGAGCATCTGGCCGCTGATGTTGCCCAGAAAGCCCCACCAGATCGCCGTCAGGAACACCGGGAGGGGCGCTAGCAATCCCGCCGCGATGAGCGCCGCGCGGCGCCCCAGGCGCAACTCGCGGACCACCAGCGCCAGCAATGGCGGCCCGCAGGCGTCGGCGAGCGCCGCGCCGATGTGCAGCGCGAATGGCAGCGTCGGGCGGAGCAGCAGGAGCGGCAACACCAGCGTGTACGGCCCGCTGGGATAGAAGGTTTGCCCGCCGGCGAACTCGTGCGACCCCACGAACAGAAACACTTCGCCCCGCAGCACATTGCCGAGAAAGATCGATTGGATGTCGAGGTCGTTGAACACGAACCCCGGCGCGCTGACCCCGATCAGCCGCAGCGCCAGGCCGCCCAGGGTGATCCACCAGAGACGCCGCGCGAAGCGTGCCTCGGCGGGCGCGACGCGGGGCAGCAGCCAGCGCGCCGCCAGGCTGGCTGCCACCAGGGTTGCGCCTACCATCAGCAGCGGCCAGACTCCCAGGCCCATCCAGGCGCTCGCCGCCACGTTCAGGCCGGCCAGCAGCGCCGTCGCGCCCGATCCAGCCGCCGCCATCCCGGCCCTGCGCGCGCCGTTGGCCCAGAACAACACCACTGCCAGACCCACCAGGGCCGCCTCGGCCAGCATCGGCGCCAGCGCGGGGCGGGCCAGCCCCGGCAGCGGGTGCACCCCCACCCGCCCCAGCGCCACCGCCAGCCGCCGATCGTCACCCGGCGGGCTGACCGTCGGGCTGGCGAAGCGCAGCCGGATCACGCCCCGCTCGACGCTCGATGGCGGAACCAATATGTGGTATTCCCGCACCACCGCGGGCACATCGAAGCGCAGCCGTTCGTTGCCCGCGTACATCGCGAAGGCCAGTGGCCGCCCCGAGGGGCGCGGCGCGGCGTTCATATCGGCGGTAACGATCGCCGGAGCGTTCCGGCCTACCGGCAGCAACACCTCGGCATCGCCGCGCGCCCAGCGGTAGGTGCGCGCTGCCGGATCGTTCGGGACGGCGATCTCAGGGTGGTACATCCCGCGCAAGAAGATCCGATCGCCGGAGCCGCCCGCGCCAACATCGAGGCTCAGCGAGCGTGGCGAGGCCAGGGAGAGCCAGAGGGTGGCGCATACAACCAGAACCAGCGCCACCGCGAGCAGCGCCGCGCGCGGGCCTGGAAGCGCCAGCGCGCCGCTGACGACCGGCGCCTCCCGCGCCGGCGCGGGCGAGCGGGTGGAGGCGCTCATGGCCGCAGCAACTCCCGCGCCCGCGCGGCGTCCCGGGCGATCTGCGCCACCAGGGCCGCCGGCCCGTCAAAGCGCTGCTCGCCGCGCAGCCGGTGCAGGAACGTCACCCGAATCGACCGCCCGTAGAGATCGCCGCTCCAGTCCAGCACATGCGCCTCGACCGTCCGGTGCAAGCCGTTGAACGTGGGGCGCAGACCCACGTTGGTCACCGCCGGCAGCGCTTCGCCGTTGACATAGACATGACCGGCGTAGACCCCATCCGCGGGCAGCACGTGCGTCGGGTCAATCCGCAGATTGGCGGTGGGAAAGCCGATCGTCCGGCCCCGCCGGTCGCCCTCCACCACGGTTCCCCGCAGGCCGAAGGGCCGCCCGAGCAGGGCCACCGCTTCGTCCACCGCTCCGCGGCGCAACACCTCGCGCACCCGCGAGGCGCTCACCGGCTCGCCGCCAACCATGACCTTCCGCACCGCGCCCACCGCGAAACCGAGTTGCATCCCGATCGCCATCAATGCAGCAACATCGCCGCTCCGGCCACGCCCCATGGCGAAGTCCTCGCCAACCCACAGTTCACGCACCGGCGTCGCGGCGACGATCTGCCGCATGTACGCCTCGGCGCTGGTGTCTCTGGTTTCAGCGGTGAATGGAGCGACAATCAGCAGATCTGGCCCCAGCCCGGCAATCAACTCGATGCGCTCCTCCAGACTGGTCAGCAGTTGCAGCGGCCGATCGGGCCGGATCACTGCATTCGGGTGCGGCTCCCATGTCAGCACGACGCTCTGCATCCCCAGGCTGCGCGCGCGCTCGACCGCGGTGTTGATCAGTTGCTGGTGCCCCAGGTGCACGCCGTCGTACTTCCCCATCGTCAGGACGGAAGGACAGGCGCTCAGACCCGGCGTGAGGGAGCGAACTACGTCCACAGGTCTTCTCCAGAGTATTGACAGAACCTATTACTCCTGGGAGCGCGGGCAGCTTGCCCTTGTGTACGCGACGAGGGCGGGAGGCCCTCGCTCCCGAACCCGTGGATGACCCCGGGTGTGAACAGGTGCGTGGAGGGGACATGCCCCGCTTCCCGGCAGACCGCAGGCTCTTCCACCCCCCTCCCCGCCGGGAGGCGACCGCGTACCTCCTGGCATTGAAGCGCGATGTAGTGTAACACGAGTGCGAAGCGACGGTCAGGCTGGAACACCCGGCTCTGGAACGCACCCTATTCCGCCTCGCCCGCCAGTTTCTGCAGTTCGTACAGCAGGTTCAGCGCCTGGAGCGGCGTTACCTCGTTGATGTTCAGCCGGCGCAGATACTCCAGCACCGGGCTGGGCGCCACGTCGAAGAGGCTGAGCTGCCCGTCGGCCCGCCGGCGTCCCCCGCGCAGGGGCGCCGCGACCGGTGGGGAGCCTGGCGCGCCGTCGGGCGCCGCCAGCGCCTCCGTGGCCGTCTGGCTCTGCGCCTGGTCAGGCTCGCTCCGCGCCGTCGCCTGGCTCCGGCGTCCCTCCAGTTCGGCCAGCAGGGCGCTGGCGCGTGCCGTCACGGCGCGGGGGATGCCGGCCAGTTCAGCCACGTGGATGCCGTAGGAGCGATCGGCCCCGCCGGGACGCAGTTCGTGCAGGAACACTACCTGCCCGTCCTGCTCAACCGCGGCCATGTGGTAGTTGCGCACCCGCGGCAGCGTCCCTTCCAGCGCCGTCAACTCGTGGTAGTGAGTCGCGAACAGGGTGCGGCAGCCTAAATGCGGCTCGTTGTGCAGATACTCGACCACGGCGCGGGCAATCGCCATGCCGTCGTAGGTTGACGTGCCGCGACCGACCTCGTCGAGGATGATCAGGCTGCGCCGGGTGCTCTGCAGCAGCAGCGCGGCGGTCTCGGTCATCTCGACCATAAAGGTCGACTGGCCGGTGGCGATATCGTCCTGCGCGCCGATCCGGGTGAAGATGCGGTCCACCAGGCCCACTTCGGCGTGCTCGGCGGGCACGAAGGAGCCAATCTGCGCCATGAGGGCGATCAGCGCCACCTGGCGCAGCACGGTGCTCTTGCCGGCCATGTTCGGGCCGGTGATGATCAGCAACTGGGCCTCGTCGGTGTCAAGGGCGATGTCATTGGGCACGAACGGCTCGGCCAGCATCTGCTCGACCACGGGGTGGCGTCCGCGCCTGATCCGCAGGCGCGTGCTTTCGTCCAGGTGCGGGCGGGTGTAGCCGCAGCGCGCGGCGCTCTCGGCGAGCGATTGGGCCGCGTCGAGGCGCGCCAGCGCCCGGGCGACGCGGCGCAGCCGCTCCACATGCGCGCTGATCTGGGCGCAGAGCCGCGCGAAGGCTTCCCGTTCCAGTTCGATGAGTTGCAGCCTGGCCCGGTCAATGATCTGTTCGTATTCCTTCAACTCGGCGGTGATGTAACGCTCGGCCCCGACCAGGGTCTGCTTGCGCTCGTAGTCTTTGGGGATGAGCCGTTCGTCGGTGGTGCGCGAGACTTCGATGTAGTACCCGAAGACGCTGTTGTACCCTACCTTGAGCGACTTGATGCCGGTGCGCTCGCGTTCCCTGGCCTCCAGTCGATCGATGAACTCCTGGGCATGGCGGCTGGCCTGCACCAGGGCATCGATCCGCGGCTCGAAGCCCGGGCGGATCACCCGGCGCGGCCGTTCGCCGCCGTCCTCGCCGCTCCGCAGGTAATTGGAGGCCCCGAGCAGGGCCGGCGGTTCGTCGTCCAGGGCTCGTTCGAGCAGATCGAGCACATCGGCGCAGGGGTCGAGAATGGGCGGCGGAGGCGCGCCTGCTTCGGCCTCGAACAACCCCTCGTCTGCGGCGCTCCCCTCCGGCGAGGCTGCCGCGCCGGCCCCCGGCGTCATCTCATCATCGAGGATGAGGTCGGCCAGGTCGGCGCCGGCGGCGGCCAGCACCGCCGGCAGGGCGCGCAGCGAGGCCCGCAGTTGCGCGAGGTCGCGCGGCGTGGCCACGGCGAGGCCCTGGGCGATCCGGTTGAGGGCCCGTTCCATGTCGCCGACCGCCCCCAGGGCCTCGCGCACCTCGGCGCGAAGCATGGACCGCTCCACCAGCCGGGCCACCGCGGCCTGCCGCGCCTGCAGAGGGGCCAGGCTGACGAGGGGCTGGGCGATCCAGCGACGCAACAGCCGCGCGCCCATCGGCGTGCGGGTGCGGTCGAGCACATTCACCAGCGCCGTGCGGGCCCCCGGCCGCCCCGGCTCCAGCAACTCCAGATTGCGGCGCGTCTGCGGGTCCAGAAACATGAAGCTGGCCATCGAATAGACCCGCAGTGTGTTCAACTGCGCAGCCTGGTGCCGCTGGGTCTCGTGCACGTACTGCACCAGCGCCCCGGCGGCGCGCGCGGCCAGGGGCCGCTCATCAAGCCCAAAGGCCGCCAGCGTGCCAACGCCGAGTTGTCGCCGCAGCACCTCCCGCGCCTCGGACGCATCCCAGCGCCAGGCCGGCCACGCCGTCACATGCCCGCGGGACCAGCGCGCCGCGTTCTCGGCGTCGAGCCGGCGCGCCACGCGCTCGTGGGGCAGCAACGCCTCACGCTCATCGCGCGTCATGGGCGCCAGGTCGCGCGTCAGCCGCGCCTCGGCCGGGGCCAGCCCTGGCGGGCGCAGCCCTTCCGCGTCGGGCACCAGCACCTCGGCCGCCTGCAAACGCGCCAGTTCCCCCAACAATTGCTGGAGGGCGCGCTCGCCACTGAACTCGGTGGCGGCGAACTCGCCCGTGCTGAGGTCGGCATAGGCCAGGCCGGCGCGCTCCCCCTCGACCAGCGCCGCGGCCAGGTAGTTGTTGGCCGTGGCCGTGAGCATCCCCAGATCCACCACCGTGCCGGGGGTAATGATGCGCACGATCTCGCGGTGCACCATCTTGCGCTCGATCTCGCCGGGCGCCGTGTGCTGAATGCCCGCCGCGAAGACCGAGCGGGGGCGCGTATCGGTGCGCGTCGCCTCGGTCTCGGTGAGTTGCTCGGCGATCGCCACGCGATAGCCCCGGCCCACCAGTTCGCTGACGTAGCGCTCGACCGCGTGGTAGGGCATGCCCGCCATCGGGGCGTAGAGCTTCTGGCTGTCGCGGGGTTTGCTCTTGTCTACGGCGTAGTCTTTGCGGGTGAGGGTGACATCGAGCAGTTCGGCCACCAGCTTCGCGTCGTCGTCGAAGGTTTCGTAGAAATCGCCGAAGCGAAAGAGCAAGATGGCGTCGGCGGCCTGCGCCTTGAGCTGGCGATACTGGCGATACCAGGCGTGGATCTCGATCTTGGCCATAACGGCGCGCTCCACGTTGTTTCTCGTCCCAACCGGGGATTATAGCATGACGTTGCAAGCCTGGCCCTTCCAACCCCGCGCCCCAACCGCAGGGTCGTAGAGCCTCTACGCT
>DAOTYR010000095.1:0-9442 GCA_034434655.1 Chloroflexaceae bacterium | reverse complement strand
CCAGGAGGTTCTGCTATGCCCGGCGCCATGCTCGCTCCGGCGTGTTCCCTGCCCCTGCGCGTGCTTATCGTGGACGATCACGACCTTGCCCGGGCGGGGTTGCGCGCGTTGCTGGCCACGGAGCCAGGGGTCAGCGTGGTTGGCGAGGCCGCCGATGGCGCGCGGGCCCTCGAAGCGTGCCGCACCGAACGACCCGATGTCGTGCTCCTCGATGTGCGCATGCCTGACATGGACGGCCTGACCACCGCCCGGGCGCTGAAACTGGCCCATCCCCACATCCAGGTGCTGATCGTCACCTTGCATGCCAATCCTGAGTACATGCTCGAGGCGTTTCGCGCCGGCGCCGCGGGCTACGTGCTCAAGCACGCCTCGCGCGGCGAGCTGGTCGAGGCCATCCAGCGCGCTGGCCGCGGTGAAAGGCTGCTGACCCAGACCCTGCTCATCCAGACCCTCCAGCAGGTGGGGGCCATGCCCACGCCGACGCCCGCCGACGTCGCCGACCGGCTGACGCCGCGCGAGCGGGAGGTGCTGCGCCTGCTGGCCCAGGGGCGCACCAATCGGCAGATCGGCCAGTGCCTGGGGATCAGCCCGGGCACGGCCAAGAACCATGTCGAGCGTATTCTCACGAAACTCGGGGTGAGCGACCGCACCCAGGCCGCTGCCCGCGCAGCGGAACTGGGGTTGCTCAGGTGACAGGACGCACGCGGTGGAGGGGTGCGGGAGGCTTCGCCTCCCCGCATACCCGAGGTGGCCCGCCTGGGTCCAACTCGGATGCTGTGGAGGGGTGCGGGGAGGCTTCGCCTCCCCGCATACCCCGTTTCCCGCCCGCGGCGGCCAGGCGGCCTGGCGCAACCCCCACGGCCCTCCCGCCGCGGGCGGGCACCAACCGGTTGGTGGAGGGCGGCAGGCCCTCCACCCCTCCCCGCCGGAAGGCGACCGCGTACCTCCTGTCAGGTGAGGGAGGGTGAGGACCAGCCCTCCGCGCCACCTTCAAACTGTTATAATGACCTTGAGGAGGGCCATTATGACAGACATGACTGAAACCACCGACGATGTAACCGCGCTGGTGTCCGAGGGGAACGCGGCGCTGATCGCCGGAGACGCCTATACCGCGCGCCAGCGTTTTCGCACCGCCCTGGAGCGCGATCCACGCCGGGTGGACGCGCTGATCGGCATGGCCGGCAGCGTGCGTCCCTACCGCGAGAAGCGCGAGCACCTGCTGCGCGCCCTGGAGATTGACCCCGACAATGAGCACGCCCGCGCCGTGCTGGAGCAGGTCGAGGCGCGCCTGGCCGCCGGCGAGGTGCTGGCCCCCGGCGGCGCCCGGGAGCGCGAGCCGCAACCCGCCCCCGCCCCCGAAGCGCCCCCCGCGCCGCCATCCGAGGCGACCGGCGTCTCTGCCGCCACTCAGACTTGCTATCTGCACCCCGACCGCGAGACCGGCTTGCGCTGCACCAGTTGCGACCGGCCCATCTGCGCCGATTGTGTGCGCCCCGCCGCCGTGGGTCAGCTCTGCCCCGAATGCGCCAGGGCCCGGCGGCCGGTCAACTACCAGGTCTCCGCCGTCGAGAGCGCCATCGCCAGCGTCACTACCCTGGTGTATAGCATCCTGGTCTCGACCTTCGCCCTGCTGATTCTTGGCAGCATCGGCTTCTTTGGCCTGCTGGTCGCCCTGCTGCTGGGACCGGTGGCCGGCGATCTGCTGGTGCGCCTGACCGACCGCTTCACCCGCGGCAAGCGCGGCCAACTGATGCAGTTGAGCGTGGGCATCGCCTACGTCGCGGGCTTCCTGTTCATGTTGAGCGGCCTGGCTGTGGTCCTGACCGGCGCGCCCTCATTTGGAGCCATCGGGGCGCTGTTCTTCGGGATGCCCCTTGGCATGCACCTGTTCAACGTCATGACGATTGTGGCCGCCGTGGTGCGTCTACGCTGAGGGACAGCGCCCCGCCCTGTGATGCCGACGCAGTGGCGCAGCCAGCGCGCGCTCCACCCCCGAGGCTACGGTATCGTACATCGGGCATGTTACAATCGTGGCAGGCAATGCACGAAGCGGCGCCGGGTGTTCTGGCGCCACGCCACACAACCCAAGAGGCGGTATGACAGACAAACACCGGGGTATGACGCGAGCGGTGCGGGGCCACGCAAACCCGCTGGACATGGTAGAGCGCCGCTTGCGTGACCAGATCTTTGGCCAGGAACGAGCCATCGAGAGCGTGATCCGCGTGCTGAACCGGGCGCGTTTCGGCTTTTCGGCGGGGAACAACCGTCGCCCGCGCGCCACGCTGTTGTTCCTCGGTCCCACCGGTGTGGGCAAGACGGCCATGGCGCGCGCCCTGGCCCAACTGCTCCGCCCCGATGGTGAGGCGTTCTTGAAGATTGACTGCTCACTCTTCAGCCAGGGCCACGAGGTGAGCGCCCTGGTCGGCGCGCCTCCCAGTTACGTCGGGCGCGACCAGAAGCCCCTGCTCAACCCCGAGATCATTGAACAGGAAAATAGCGTTGTTCTCTTCGACGAGATTGAAAAGGGTCAGCCGGAGCTGTGGAACTTGCTGCTCCAGGTGATGGAAGATGGCGAGATCCTGCTGCTCAATGGCGGTCGCCGGGTGAGCTTCCATAACAGCATCGTCGTTTTTACCACCAACGTTGGCGCCAAAGAGATGGTGGATTACCTCGACCGCCGCACGATCGGCTTTCGCACCCCCCACGGCGATGTCGAGGCCACGGGCCAGCAGATCTATCAGATTGGCTTTGAGGCCCTGCAAAAGGTCTTTCAGCCGGAGTGGATCAACCGCCTCGATGAGATTATCGCTTTCCGCCCGCTCTCCAGCGACGTGCTGCGCCAGGTGCTCGAGCGGATGCTGCGCGAGTGCAACGAGCAGTACCTGCGCCATGCCATCCAGGTGAGCGTCACTACCGAAGCGCGCGAGTATCTGCTGAACAAAGGCTTCGACTCACGCTTTGGCGCGCGCCCCCTGCGCCAGCAACTGCTCAAGTTGATTGACGCTCCGCTGGCCGATCTGATCGCCTCCGGCGGTATCCCCGGGGGGAGCCATGTCGTGGTTGACTATACGGGTATTGATAAGCACGGCGAGGCGCTGGAGTTTTTCTACGAGCCCGCCCCGGATCTCCTGCGCCAGGCCGAAGAACTGCGCATGCAAGAGGTGGGCCGGCTCCATATCGCCCCGAGTGACGGCCCGCAACCGCCCAGCATCAGCCTGACCAATGAAAAGGTGCACACCGCCGAAGGCGGCGTCGGGCCGCTTGGCGTCCGTGGCCCCCGCGTCCATCCACGCCGCCAGGAGAGCCGTTCATAACGTTGAAGAACTATTCCGCCCGCAGGCGGGGGTGTGGGGAAACCTGGTTTCCCCACACCCCCGCTTCTTTCACCCCCACTGCTTACAACGACACCACCTGCGGCCCGCTTCCCCCTTCGGGCGCTTGCGCCGGGGGCGCCGACTGGCCCTCCGGCTGTGCCGGCTGTTCGCCGCGCACCACCGAGAGGTCCGGTTCGGTGTTTCCTTCCAGGGGGCGCTTGAAGATCAGGTAGACCCGCCCCGGCATCGTGTGCTGGACCCCGCTCAGTTCCCAGCCGTCGGCGCCGAGCGTGTTGAGAAAGCGCCGCCCGAACGCGCTGCGCCGCTCACCCTTCTCCGGGCGCGTCTCATACCCCTCCACCGAAACACGCTCCCACTGTTCGACAAAGGCAACTTTGTATTCCCACCTGGCACTCATCTGCTTCCTCCTCATCTGCCGCCGATCACCCGCGGCGGGGCCGCGGCAACCGGCCCCGCCGCGCGGGCGCTTCTTGTGGGCGTCACAGGGTGAGTGTAGCATGCGGCCTCGCCGGGTTCACGGGTCATTTGACCGGGTTCGGAAACCCAACCTACCTGCCCTTTCTTCCGGGTTGGGAGAGGAGAGGGCGGAGCGATGAATAAACAAAGTATTTCCCTTTTTTATTGACAAAACCTCTAAACGCTGGTAAACTACACCCTAGTAGTTCGGAGGATTGCGACTATGCTTGTGATCGGCTACTCCGCTAGCAGCGCGGCCGGGCAGATACTGCAGCATCTTCAGCGCGCTGGCGAGGCTACGGTCAAGGAGCTGGCCACGCTCCTTGGCGTGAGCACCACCGCTGCGCGCGACCATCTCATCCATCTGCAGGCGGAAGGTCTGGTGTCGGTGCGCGCCGAGCGCCACGGTCCCGGTCGCCCCCGCCTGGTCTATACCCTCAGCGATGAGGCGCGCAGCCGTTTCCCCAAGCAGTACGATCGCCTGATTACCGGCCTCCTCCGCGAGTTGATCGCCCTGGAGGGCGCCGATAAGGTCGAAGTGTTGCTCGAACGGGTGAGCCGGCGGCTCGCCGAGGAGTACGCCGATCGCATGGCCGGCACCGAGGTCGGCGAGCGGCTGAATGAGTTGCGCCGTCTGCTCGAGCAGCGCGGCGTGCCCGCCGAGGTGGCCGAGGGCGGCGATGGCATCCGCCTCTTCGCCTGCCCGTTCTACGACGTGGCCCAGGATCACCCGGAAGTGTGCTCGATGGAGCGGCAGATGATCGAGTATGCCCTGGGGGAGAAACTGGCCCTGGAGAGCACCATTCGCGAGGGCGCCCATACCTGCCGCTTCGTGCTGAGGAGCGGGGACATCCCCCTCACCCCCGCGCGCCCCGCCGATCCCGTCGGCACGCAGGACGCAGGGTGACTCTCCATCTATGGGAGGGCCGCGGGGAAGGTCTGCCCCTCGAGCGTGCGGGCCGCCCTCGCAGGGAGGGTTCCAGGGAGGGCTTGCCCTCCCTGCGAGATATCCTCCCACGCTATAAAATCCGCAAAGCTGAGGTTCAGGTACCCAACCAAGAAAAACAGAGGAGCACATGAGCAACGACCTGGTCATCAAGGATTTGCAAGCGCGGATCGGCGACAAGGAGATCCTCAAGGGGGTCAACCTGACCGTCCAGGGTGGGACCATCCACGCCATCATGGGGCCTAACGGCAGTGGCAAGAGCACCCTGGCCAGCGTGATCGCCGGCCATCCGGGCTACGAGGTCACCGGCGGCGAGATCTGGTACAAGGGCCAGAACATTCTTGAATTGGAGCCCGATGAGCGCAGCAAGCTCGGGCTGTTCCTGGCTTTCCAGTACCCCGTGTCGGTGCCGGGGGTGACGGTCGCCAACTTCCTGCGCGCCGCGATCAACGCCCACCGCGCCGAGGAGGGCAAGGATCCCAAGGAGACCGCCATTCCGGTGGCCGAGTTCCGCAAGCAACTGCGCGAGGGGATGAAGCTCCTCGAAATGGACGAGAGCTTCGCCCGGCGCTACCTGAACGAGGGCTTCAGCGGCGGTGAGAAGAAGCGCCTGGAGATCCTCCAGATGACCATGCTCAAGCCGAGTATGGCGGTGATGGACGAAACCGACTCGGGGCTGGATATTGATGCCCTGCGCATCGTTGCCGAAGGCGTCAACCGTCTGGCCGGCCCTGAGATGGGTGTTCTGGTGATTACTCATTACCAGCGGCTGCTCAACTATATCAAGCCCCAGTTCGTCTCGGTGATGATGGACGGGCGGATCGTGCGCGAAGGCGGCCCCGAACTGGCGCTGGAGCTGGAAGAGAAGGGCTACGACTGGCTGCGCGAGGAACTGGCGGGAACGGCGTGATGAGTTGAAGGGCCAGAAAACACCTATGACCGCACTTACCCTGAAAGAACTGAGCGCCGACTCCATCGCCGCCAGCTCGCGGCAACGCGGCGAGCCGGCCTGGCTCACCGGGCGCCGGGTTGAGGCCTGGAGCTTCTTCGCTCAGGCCGGTCCGCCGGAGTGGCGCCGCACCGATCTGAGCGGGCTGCGGCCCGAGGAACTGGCGCCGACCACGACTACCGCGATGACCCTGGAGTGGGACGAGGCGCTGGCCGGGCAGGGCGTGACCCTCAGGCCGCTCAATGCGGCGCTGGCCAGCCATGAGGACCTGATCAAGGCGCGGATGGACACCGCAGTCGCGCCCCTGGAGCATAAGTTCAGCGCCCTGCGTGCCGCGCTGTGGCAGGATGGGGTCCTGCTGCATGTGCCCAGGAACGTGGCCGCTGAGGCGCCCATCCGCGTGCGCTACGGCTTGCCCGCCGGCAGCCGCGCCACCTTCCCGCGTACGCTGGTGATCGTCGAGGATCATGCGCAGGTGACACTGATCGAGGAGTTCATCTCCGGCGATCAGCCCGCCGCGGCTCTGGCCGCCCCGGTCACCGAGATCTTCGCCGGCCCCGGCAGCCGCGTGCGCTTTGTCAGCATCCAGCGCTGGGGCGACGGCGTGTACCACATCGGCGGGCAGAAGGTCGTGCTTGAGCGCGACGCCAACCTGGAGTGGACCAGTGTGGCCATCGGCGCGAAGGTCCAGCACATCGAGGCCGAGACGACGCTGAAGGGCGATGGCTCGCAGGTCAACTGGCTGGGGGCCACCTTCGCCGGCGACGCGCAAAAGCTGCTCACCGCGCCCTGGCTGCGCCACGTTGGCCACCACGCCGAAAGCTACATGGAGTTCCGCACCGTGGTCAATGACACGGGCTATTCGGTCTTCGATGGCATGATCAAGATCGAACGCGAGTCGACCGGCACCAGCACGCGGCTGGAAGAGCATGCCCTGCACCTCAACCCCGGCGCCCGCAATGACTCGATCCCCGGCCTCAAGATCGATACCAACAGCGTGCTCAAGGGGGGGCACGCCTCGACCAGCGGCGATGTGGACGAGGAGCAACTCTTCTACATGCAGTCCCGCGGCATTAGCAAGACCGAGGCCAGGCGCATGATCGTCATGGGCTTCTTCGGCCCGGCCCTTGACACCATTCCCATCGAGGCGCTGCGCATGGAGCTCGAGGCGGCCATCGAGGCCAAGATCTAACGTGACCATGGGGGAACCTCCTTCCCCCATACCCCCGCCCGCGGGAGGGTCTGCGAGGGCGCAGCCCTCGAGCGGGGGTGTGGGGAAACCGGCTTTTCCCACGCCCCCGCCCCCGGGAAGGTGAGGGCGCAGCCCTTGCGCAGGGGGATGGGGAAACCTGGTTTCCCCATCCCCCCACCTGGTGGAGGGTCTGGGAGGGCGCAGCCCTCCCGGGAACAACCTTTTCATCGCGGCGCGCGGATCACCGATCGGCGCCCCACCCGGCCCGTACCGGCTAGCAGGTTGGCTATGTCCACACTCTCCCAGTTCGATGTCCTCGCCATTCGGCGCGAGTTTCCCATCCTCCAGCAGGAGGTCAACGGCAAGCTCATCGCCTTCCTCGACAGCGCCGCTTCGTCGCAGAAGCCGCGCCAGGTGATTGACTGCCTCGAAGACTACTACCGACGCTACAATGCCAACGTGCACCGGGGCGTCTACAAGTTCAGCGAAGAGGCCACCTTCGCCTACGAGCGCGCCCGCGGCAAGGTGGCGCGCTTCATCGGCGCCGCCACGCCGCGCGAGCTGGTCTTTACCCGCAACGCGACCGAGGCGGTGAACCTGGTGGCCCGCGCCTGGGGCGATGCCAATCTGCGTCCCGGCGACCGCATCCTGCTCACCCTGATGGAGCACCACTCCAACATCGTCCCCTGGCAGATGCTCGCCGCGCGGGTCGGCGCATGCCTCGATTACCTGTCCTTCGACGGCGAGGGCCGGCTGGCGCTGGAGGAACTGGATACGAAGCTCACCGAGCGCACCCGCCTGGTGGCGGTGACGCACCAGTCGAACGTGCTGGGCACGATCAACCCGGTGGCCTACCTGGCCGAGCAGGCCCATGCCGTCGGCGCGAAGCTGCTGGTGGACGCAGCGCAGAGCGTGCCGCATATGCCGGTGAATGTGCAGGAACTGGGCTGTGACTTCCTGGTCTTCAGCGGCCATAAGATGTGCGGGCCGACCGGGATTGGCGGCCTGTGGGCGCGGCGCGAGATCCTCGAGGCCATGCCGCCCTTCCTCGGCGGCGGCTCGATGATCAAGGTGGTGGAACTCGACCATAGCACCTACGCCGATGTGCCGGCGCGCTTCGAGGCTGGGACGCCGGCGATCGCCGAGGCGATCGCCCTGGGCGAAGCGGTGGACTTCCTCAACCGCGTGGGGATGGAGGCCATTCGCCGGCACGAGGTTGCGTTGCTCGGGTATACCCTGGAGCGCCTGGCCGAGGTGACCGGGTTGACCCTCTACGGGCCGCACAGCACCGAGCAGCGCGGCGGCGTGTGTAGCTTCACCCTGGAGGGCGTGCATCCCCACGATGTGGCCGCGGTGCTCGATAGCGAGGGCATCGCGGTGCGGGCGGGGCACCACTGCACCCAGCCCCTCCACCGGCGCCTCGACGTGCCGGCCACTACCAGGGCCAGTCTCTACATCTACAACACGGCCGAAGAGATCGACCGGCTGGTTGCGGCGCTGGAGAAGGCGAAGCGCCTGTTTGCCTGAGGTGTGGAATGGACGACATCTATCGCGAGCAGATCCTCGAGCATGCCCGCTACCCCCACAACTTCGGCACGCTCGACCATCCGACCATCAGCCACGAGGAGTACAATCCCCTCTGCGGCGATCGGGTGCGCATTGATCTGCTGATTGAAGATGGGGTGATCGCCGACGTGCGCTTCAGCGGCAAGGGCTGCGCCATCAGCCAGGCCTCGGCCTCGATGCTTACCGACGAGATCAAGGGCATGGACGTTGAAACCGCGAAGGCGTTCAGCAAGGACGATTTGCTCATGCTGATCGGCATCCCGCTCAGCAAGAACCCGACGCGCCTGAAATGCGCCCTCCTGTCGCTCAAGGCGCTCAAGGCCGGGCTGTATGGGGTGGGGTCGGTGGATGTTGAGGATGAGTAGGGGCGTAAGGAGCAGCACTTTTCAAAAAAGGTGACTGCTCCCCAGCCCTCCCCTGCTGGGGGAGGGAGTCCGGCACCTCGTATGCGCTTATCTGAAAGGGATGAGGAGGGCTACGTTCTCGAGCAGGGGGCTGGGGAAACCTTGTTTCCCTATATCCTCACCCGGTGGGAGGGCGGAGCCTCCCGAAAACAACGTTTTTCATCGCGGCGGTGTAGGCGCCGAACATAGATAATAACGCATCAACACGATGAGGAGGACATGCATGGTCGCCGAGGCAGTTAATCTCCAGTTTGACTATAGCAAGTACGGGTTCCGCAACGAAGAGAACTACCTCTACAAAGCGCCGAAGGGTCTGAACGAGCGCATCGTGCGCGAACTTTCGGGCATGAAGGGCGAGCCGGAGTGGATGCTCAAGCGCCGGCTGAAGGCGCTGGAGATCTTTAACCAGAAGCCGACCCCGCTCAGCGGCATGTGGGCCAACCCGGAGCTGGCCGAGCTGAACTACGACGAGATCCACTACTACGTGCGCGCCGGGGAGCGCCCGCAGACCGACTGGGACGCCGTGCCCCAGGAGATCAAGAACACCTTCGAGCGCCTGGGTATTCCCGAGGCCGAGCGCAAGTTCCTGGCCGG
>DAOTYR010000094.1:0-5339 GCA_034434655.1 Chloroflexaceae bacterium | reverse complement strand
GTCCTGTTATAGGGTCTGCTCTCGCCCGGGAAGGCCGAAGCATGGGCTGCGCCGATGCTTCGGCCTTCGTGTGCGGCGCAGCCAGGAGACCATCCAACCTATGTTCCCACAGGTGACCATCAGCGGAGGGGCCTATGCGCGCGGATGGGCCTACGGCGCCGCGGTCGCGCCCCTGATCCGCCACAGTATCGCCAGTTACGCCCGGCTCTTCGCCGCGCGACGGGGAATGGACTGGGCGACCAGTCAGGCCGAGGCGCTGCGCTTCGTGCCCCTGCTCGCCGCTGTGGCCCCCGATCTGCTGGAGGAGATGCGCGGCATCGCCGATGGCGCCGGCTACGCCCTGGGCGAAATCATCGCGATCAACGCGCGCACCGAGTTGCTGGCCGGCATCGCCCCTGGCAGCTATCACCCCGATGGTCCGGCCGCGCGCGCCCGGAACCGCCTGGCCGGCGTGCCTGAACATCCCCCTGAGCCAGGAGAAACGGGGTTGCCGTCCACGCGGGCCGCGGACGACGGCGAATGCACCACCGTGGCGGCGACGGGCGCCGCGACCCTGGCCGGCGAAACCTTTCTGGCGCAGACCTGGGACTGGCAGGGCGACCAGCGCGCCGCATGCCTGCTGTTGCGGGTGCGCGCCCCTGGCGAACCTGAGATCCTGACCCTGACCGAAGCGGGGATGCTTGCCAAGTGCGGCCTGAACGGGGCCGGCGTGGCGGTCGCGCTGAACCTGCTCCGCTCGCGCAAGGATGGCCGCGACGTGGGGATGCCGGTGCATGTGCTGCTGCGCAAGATGCTCCAGGGGCCGGACTTCGCCGCGGCGCGGGCATGCGCCGAACTGGCCGCGCCGGGCGCTTCGTCGTGCGTCACCCTGGCAAGCGACCGTGGCAACCTGGTGAGCCTGGAGATCACCCCCGACGGCGTGGCGGAAGTGCCTGCTGAGGCAGGGCTCCTGGCGCATGCCAACCACTGCCTTGACCGGCGCGCGGCGGCGGGTGAGTGCCCGCTGGAACCAACCTCGACCACGCGGGAGCGCCTGGGGCGAGCCTGGGACCTGTTGCGCGGCGGCGCCGGGCGGCTCGACGTCGCGGCGCTCCAGGCCATTCTGAGGGACCACGAGGGCGCGCCGCGCTGCATCTGCCGGCACCCCGACCCCCGCGTGCCCCGCCTGGACCGGGCCGAGAGCATCTGCGGCCTGGTGATGGATCTGCGGGCGCGGGTTATGCACGTGGCGCCAGACGTACCGTGCATGGCGCCTTTCACGCCGGTGGCGCTGTAGAGCAACGACACCCGGCGCTTCTCCCTTTCTGTGCAGCCGTCCGTGCGGCTCCGCCGCACACGAACATGATGAAAAAGTTTGTTCCTGGGAGGGCTTTGCCCTCCCAAAGCCTCCCACCCGGTAAGTGTTCACATGTCTCCCGGGAGCGCGGGCATCTTGCCCGCGGAGACGCGACGAGGGCGGGACGCCCGCGCCAGGAATGAAAAAGGTTGTTCCTGGGGGGGCTTTGCCCTCCCAAACCCTCCCACCGGATGATGGTATGGGGAAACCAGGTTTCCCCATACCCCTGCCCCAGGAGACTATGTTCACGTTGTGGAACGCTTTTCTTATTGCAAATCTCTCGTGTCATATATACAATAGGCCCATGCGGCGCAGCCGCATGGACGGCTGAGATGAATATGGGGGAACCAGGTTCCCCGATACCCCCGCCCGCGGGAGGGTTTGGGAGGGCTTTGCCCTCCCAAGAAAAACCTGGTGTCATCCTGTTAGGAGTGTGGGGAAACCCGGTTTCCCCACACCCCTGCCCGCGGGAGGGTTGGGCAGGGCCACGCTCTCACCCAGGGGTAGGGGGAAACCAGGTTTCCCCCTACTCCCACCCGCGGGAGGGTTTGGGAGGGCGCAGCCCGTGCGCAGGGGTCTGGGGAAACCGGGTTTCCCCAGACCTCCACCCGGTGGGAGGGTTTGAGAGGGCTTTGCCCTCCCAAGACTCACATTCTTTCGGCAAGCTGGTTCCGCGCAGGGTCGCCGCTTGAAACAAAGGAGTGAAGACGGCTATGGAAGGCGTCACCGTTCCCCTCGCGCTGCAAGACTACATGACGGTCATCTTCTCGGCCCTTGGTCTGGCCATCCTCACCCGCATGGTTTACCAGCTCAATCGGGAGTTAGGGCGCCTGGCGCTCGCCGGCACGGCGCTGATCGTGCTGGGGGGCTTTCTGAAGGCGAGCGGCAAGCTGGTCAGCGCCGCCGGCGGCCCCGATGTGGCGCTGCTCCATCAGGGCCTCTTTCCGCTCATCGCGCCCGGCTTCGCGCTCATGGCCTGGTCACTCTACCACATCCGCCGGGTGTTCCGCGATCAGCCGCCGTTGCCACGGCCCTGGCTCACGCCCGCGATCGTCATCGCGGTGGTTGGCGTGGGCGCAACGGCCCTGGCTCTGGCCGGGGGGCCGTGGAGGGTGCCGCTGATCCTCCTGGCCACTGTCGGCAACGTAGGCATGCTCGTCATGCTGGCCCTCGCCGCCTGGGGCCGCAAGATGTGGTTCACCGGCTCGCTCTTCGTGGTTACGTTGCTCGTCGTCCTGCTCATGTCGCAACTGGCCAACATGAAAGACGTGTCGATCGGGATGATCTGGTTCGAGCAGATCACCCAGACGATAGCGCAGATGCTCTTTGCCCTGGCCGCCTGGAACTATAGCCAGAAGGTCGAAGCAACCTACGCTCGCCCCCTGGCCGCCCAGACAGCGTGACACGCATCAACTGGTTGTCCCCGCCCCCTCTCCGCTTGACAGAAAGAGGGTTGGAGGGGGGGAGGGCCAACCGGCCATGCTCAATCTTTATGAGCCGCCGAGCGGGGGAGCATGGAAGACGTTGCCTCACATCCCCTCCACGCCCTCTTCGTCGCCAATCGCGCCGCCGGGTAGCCGAGACCTAACGATAAGCGAAGAGGTATTTACGCCCGCTCAGATTGTTCTGGCTATACTCATGGCAGGCTAGCCAGCGCCAGACGCCTCTGAGAGGAGCGGAGATGTGTAGCTTGCGTTTGTGGCGCGCCGGCGGTCTGTTGGCGACGGTCTTGCTTGTTGCCAGCATACTGGCCGGTTGTAGCGCCGGTCCTTCCACGGCTGCCCTGCTCGATCCCCCGCCACCCGCCTCGCCCTCGCCAATACCGGCCCCAGACGATCCAGATCTGGGCCGGCAACTCTTCACCGGCCAGATCGCCGTGCCTGGTTTTGTGGCGTGCATCGGCTGTCACAGCGTCGATCCTGCCGGACGCGCGGGGATCGGCCCGAACCTGGCCGCCATCGGGCAGGTCGCTGGCCAGCGGGTCCCCGGGATGACGGCTGCCGAGTACATCGAACGCTCGATTCGTTTTCACGATGAGTTTGTGGTTCCAGGCTACGGCCCGGGGATCGCGCGGGGCGCGCTGGGGGGCAGAGATTTCGACGAAGTGCTGAGCGACGCCCAGGTGCTCGCTCTGGTAACATACCTGATGAGCCTGCCCGCCGGCCCATCCGGCGCCAACCCTACCTCAGGCATCGCGGTGGCGCGTGCCTCGCCGCCACCAGGCGCCGCGACGCCAGCGGGCAGAGCAAGCGCCACGCCAACTCCCACCGCCAGCGCTACGACGAGCGCCGCGCCAACCCCCACCGCCAGCACTACGACGGGCGCCACGCCAACTCCCACCGCCAGCCCCACCTCGGGCGCCACGCCAACCTCCACGGCGAGCGCCACCCCGGCGGCAACCAGCACCTCGACGGCAAGCCCGACGCCGGCACGGACCCCGGTCGCGACTCCCACGGCGCCACCCTCGCCAACACCGCTACCTGCCCCGACGCCAACGCCGGTCGCAACGCCTACCGCGCTTGCCGTCGCCGCGTCCCCGACATCAGCGCCGTTACCCTCGGCGCCTGACGACCCCAATCTTGCTCGCTACGCCGGGTGCGTGAGTTGCCACAACCAGCATCCGCAACAGGTGCGCATGCCCCACCCGCTGAATCCAACCTGCAACGAGTGCCATCGCGGATCGCCGAACCGCATCGGCTGCCCGACATGCCACAGCATGCATGCCGTTGACAACAAGCACGAAGCCATACCCGATCTTGCCTGCGCGACATGCCATCAGTAGCGAGGGTCCAATCGGCCGGTTGCCCACGCCCCCGACGACATACGTGTTCACCTTGCGCCTGGGAGCAAGGGCGTCTTGCCCGCGTAGGCACGACGAGGGCGGAGCGCCCGCGCTCCCAGGCTCGTATCAACCCGGCCGTCCGTGCGACCGCGCCGCACACTGACGGGATGAAAAAAGGTTCTTCCTGCGAGGGCTGCGCCCTCCCACACCCCCCCTGCGCAAGGGCTGCGCCCTCACCCTCACCGACACTCCACCACACCCTGCAAGTTGCCTGCCAGGGTAGTGGTACAATAACGTTAAGCGCGATTATGCGTGGCTTCGAGAAGTTCAGCCTCAGGTACGCTGCAAACCGGCTTGAGAATCTGGCCTTCACCGCACTGGAATGGAAGCCGATGGTTCTGATTGCGACCCTCTGCGCCCCGACGCGCGTTGCGCTGACGCGCCTGGTTGCGCGTCGAGGCATGACCGCCCTGGTCTGTTTCGATGGCGCGGCGGCAGTGGCCGCCGGGCGCGCGCAACGCGACGAGTTGCGCGGCGCGATCCTCGATGCCGACCTGCCTTCGATGAGCGGACCGGAAGTTGCCCGCGCCCTGGAAGACGAGGTTGGCCCCCTGCCAACGTTCGTCCTCGCTCCTCCTTCTGTCCCATTGCCCTTCAACCCGTCCGGCATCAGCAACGATGAGTTGATGCGGATCGATGCCTGGCTCGCGAGGCTCGCGCCCGGTCCACTCCTGGATCGGCATCCGGTTCCAGAACCCGCGCTGGCCCTCGAGGATGCGGGCTTCTAGTACCGCCTCCGGGCCTGGTTGGGCCGAAGCATTGGTTGCGCCGAAGCATTGGTTGCGCCGACGGGCGAGGGCCGGCCCGTCATAGGTGCTCGGACGGAGGGCTGGACCCGGTCTGGAGGCCCTGGGGGGCTGCGTCCTCCCAGGAACACCTGCTTCATCTTATCGGTATGCGCCTGCGCCGCACATGAGCCCTGACATCTGCATAGGAGGTTGACCCAATGAGCCGGCTGGAACAGACCATTGCTCAGATCGCCCCCCTCAATGGTGAAGCCATGACCGCGGCGCGCGCGCGCCAGGCTGTGCTGACGAAGCCCCAGGGCGCCCTGGGGCGCCTGGAGACGCTGGCGACGCAGATCGCCGGAATCACCGGCAATCCGCGCCCGCGTCTGCTCGAGCCGGCGGTGGTGGTAATGGCCGGCGACCACGGCGTGGC
>DAOTYR010000093.1:0-6569 GCA_034434655.1 Chloroflexaceae bacterium | reverse complement strand
CAGGTTGAGGAAATCGCGCCGGGCGTCTTCCGCACCGTGCAGTGGTTCGAGCGGGCGCGCTTCGAGGAGCACAACGGGCAGGTGCTGCTCGGATTGCTGGGGAACGAACTGACACGCGCCAGAGGGTGGCGCTGAGTCGGGAATGAACATAGGTTGTTCCTGGGAGGGCTGCGCCCTCCCAGATCCTCCTGGGGGCAGGGGGATGGGGGAACCAGGTTCCCCCATCCCCCTGCGTGAGGGCCAGGTCCTCCCGCGGGCGGGGACGTGGGGAAACCTGGGTTCCCCGTCCCCCTGCGTAAGGGCTGCGCCCTCCCAAACCCTCCCAGGGGGCGGGGCCTGGGTGCGAGGGCCTCCGGCCCGCGTCCGCGGGGGCGTGGGGAAACCCGGTTTCCCCACACCCCTCTTCGAGAGCCTATTTTCACGTTAGGTGCGGGGGTTACCCCAGGAGTTACCACGTACCACCTGACGTGAACCCGGTCCCTCGGAGGAGGGGTGTAGGAAAACCGGGTTTCCTCACACCCCCGCCCGTCAGCAAGGGTCTGGGGAAACCTGGTTTCCCCAGACCATCACCCGATGGGAGGGCCAATGCCTTCCCCGGCAGGGGCCGCGCCTTCCATTGGTATAATAGGTTCCGTCAGCGATAGCGGAGGGAACCATGACGACCACCAGTAGCGCCGGTGTGGTAGACGCCCGTGTCCGGAACCGTATCCTCCTGGTGCTGTTTGTCGGAGTGTTTATGTCGGCCCTGGACGCGGCGGTGATCGCGCCCGCAGTGCCGGCGCTGCGGGCCGCCTTCGGGGTGGATAACAGCCAGATCGGGATGCTCACGATTGTCTTTGTGCTGTTCACTATGAGCAGCACCACGCTGATGGCCAGCCTCGGCGACCGGTATGGACGCCGGCCAATCTTTTTACTCTGCGTGGCCGGGTTTGCGCTGGGATCATTGTGGATCGCCCTGGCGCCAACCTTCTGGATGGTGCTGATCGGGCGGGCCATCCAGGGCTTCAGCGCCGGGGGCGTGTCGCCGCTAGCGAGCGCGGTGGTGGGAGATAGTTTTCCGCCGGCAGAGCGAGGCAAGGCCCTGGGGCTGATCGGCGCGACAGTCGGGATGGCCTTCCTGCTGGGGCCGCTGGTGGCCTCGGCGATCCTGGTGGTGCTGAGCTGGCACTGGATCTTCCTGATCAACCTGCCCATCGCGGCGCTGGTGATCTGGCTGGGGTTGCGCAACCTGCCGGTGACCCGCGCCGAGGGCCACCCGCCGCCACTCGACTGGGTCGGGATTCTGATCATCGCCGTGATGCTGTCCTGTTTGACTCTGGGCATCAACCGGGTGCTCGATACGGTCCTGAAGCTAACGCTATGGCCGTACCTGCTGGGCGCGGCGGCACTGTGCCTCCCCCTGCTGATCGCCGTCGAGCGGCGGGCGGCGCGCCCGGTGGCGCCGCTGGATCTGTTCAACTCGCGGCAGATCGCCCTGACCTCCATCCTCTGCGTCGGAGCGGGTTTCGGCATGGGCAGCGTGATCTTCGTCTCCTCGGTGGCGGTGGCGGCCCTGGGCTTCGCCCCGGAACGGGCCGGTTTGCTGCTGATGCCCATGGTGGCGGCGTCATCAGCGGGGTCGGTGATCTTCGGGCGCCTGCTCAATCGGCTCGGCTCGCGCCGGGTGATGATCACCGGCTTCAGCAACGTGGCCCTCGGCTCGGCCTTGCTGAGCCTGGCCGGCGCGGGGCTGTGGATGTTCCTCCTCGCCAGCATCCTTATCGGCCACGGCGTAGGCATTGCGGTCGGGGGCACGCTGCGCACCATCGTGCTCAACGAGGTCGCGCCGCAGCAGCGCGGCGCGGCCCAGGGCCTGGTCAACGTGGCGATTGCCGTGGGCAACCTGCTGGTCGTAGCCGTGCTGGGGTTCACCGCCGATGTGTTTGGCGGCGGCATGGCGGGTTTGGGCGCGGCCTATCTGACGTCGGCGGCCGTGACGGGCGTCATGACGCTCCTGAGCTTCGGCCTGCGCCCCCACGGCGAGGAGCAGGTGCTCATCGCCGCAGGACAGCGGGTGTCGTAATTCCTGGGCAAGCGCCGCCTGCCCACCCCCGCCCCCAGGGTTTAGGGGCGGGGTCTCCCCGCCCCCCCCGCGCCTGGGCAGGCGGCACCCGCCTGTGGGCCTGCGCCAGGGGCGGGGTCTCCCCGCCGCACCTCGGTCCGCTGCGAGGGCCTGGGGAGACGACGCGCTCCCGCCCCCACCGGGAGCGGGCTGAAGCGCCGCGTCTAATACCAAATCCAGTTGGCAGTTCCGCATTGTCGTTGCCGTCATCGCTCATCGTGACGCCATGTGCGGCAATCTGCAATCCAAAATCTGCAATCGGAAATGGTATAAGGTATTGGATTTAGAGCCTGACCTTGCCCAGCTCGCTCTCCAGGCGTTGGGCGACGGTGCGCAAGACCTTGATGCGGGCGAAGTGTTTGTCCTCGGCTTCGACGATGGTCCAGGGGGCGGCGGGAGTGGACGTGCGCAGGAGCATCTCATCGGCGGCCGCTTCGTAGAGCGACCACTTCTCGCGGTTGCGCCAGTCCTCGGCGGTGAGCTTCCAGGCCTTGTAGGGCACGTTCCGGCGGGCCTCGAAGCGGCGCAGTTGCTCCTCGGGGCTGATGTGCATCCAGAATTTGCAGATGATGGTGCCGAAATCAATCAACTGGCGCTCGAACTCGTTGATCTCGACATAGGCGCGCCGCCACTCATCGGGGCGGGCGAAGCCCTCGACGCGCTCGACGAGCACCCGCCCGTACCAGGAGCGGTCGAAGATGGCGAACTGCCCGCGCGGCGGCAGGCGCCGCCAGAAGCGGTAGAGGTAGTGCCGCACCTTGTCTTCGCCGGTCGGGGCGGCGATGGAATGGACGATGTAGCTGCGCGGGTCGAGCTCGGCGGTCAGGCGCTGGATGGCACCGCCCTTCCCGGCGGCGTCCCAACCCTCGAAGACGATCACCGCCGGGCGCTTCTGCTGGTAGAGTTGCAGACCGAGCAGGTGGAGGCGGGCCTGGAGGTGCTTGAGTTCGCGGCTGTAGCGTTTCTCGTCCATGCACAGGCTGAGGTCCACCCGTTTGAGAATACCGGGCAGGGGTTGCTGGATGGGCCCGGAGTTGTAGACCACCGGCAGATCGGGCGCCGCATCGCGTGGAGAAAAGTGATTGCGTTCGCGAAAGGCGCCACTGGCAACGTCGGGGCCCTGGGACTGCGCCAGGCGGCCCAGGGGCACGGCGCGCCGCCCCAGGCGCGCCTCCAGGGTGGCGATCACGGCCTGGAACATGGCCACGCGGGCGTAGTACTTGTTGTTGGCGGGAATGACGTGCCAGGGCGCGGCCGGCGCGTTGGTGCGCGCCAGCATGTCCTCGACCGCGGCGGCGTACTCCTCGTAATGGCGGTGTTGCCAGCGATCCTCCTCGGTGACCTGGTAAGCGGTCAGCGGATTGGCGGCGAGACGCTCGAAGCGGCGCCGCTGTTCCTTCCTGGAGATGTGCAGCCAGAGCTTGACGATCTCGGCGCCGTCGTCGGTCAACTGGCGCTCCATGGTCACTACATCTTCGCAGCGCTGCCGCCAGCGCGCCCCGTCGCCGCCGCGCACGCGCTCGGCGAGCATCTCACGGTACCACGAGCGGTCGAAGACGGCGATCTCCCCATACGCGGGGAGCTTGAGCCAGAAGCGGTAGAGCCAGGGGTACTGCTGCTCGTAGGTGCGCGGCGGGGTGATCGGATGGACCCGCAGGCCCCGCGGGTCGAGCCGGCTGGAGAGCACGCTGATGGTGCGCACCTTGGCCGTTCCTGCCCAGCCCTCGAAGATGATCAGGACCGGCACGCCCGCCTCCAGCACGGCCTGCTCCATGTCGAACAGGCGCGCCTGCAACTCCGGCAGGGCCTGGCGGTACTCGCGCTTGCTCAAGGCCAGGTTGAGATCAATCTGCTCCAGCATAGCTGCCTCTCTCACCGACAACAAGGGGCAATGGCCCATAAGACAGGGAACCGGCCCCCCGGCGCCTCGCGGATGGGGCCCCCTGGAACTCTCGTATTCGGCTGGAACTCTGGATGGGATCGCGCTTATTGTAGCACGGCGTTGTTGGGATGCAAGGAGGGGGGGCGTGTGGGGTGTGGCGATAGGTTCTTCCTGGGAGGGCGCAGCCCTCCCAGACCCTCCCGCGGGTGGGGGCATGGGGAAACCCGGTTTCCCCATGCCCCTGCGAGGCGAGGGCGTGGGGAAACCCGGTTTCCCCACACCCCTCTTCGAGAGCCTATGTTCACGTTAGGATTTAGCGAAACAAGGGCGAATGGGGAAAGCGTTCGTGAAGCCAGCCATCGAGGCCGAACCAGCGACCCGAGGGGGTGGCGAGCAGCAAAAGCGAGACCACGAAGAACGGCGGCATCGAGGCGTTGTAGTAGGAACCGGCGGTGATGTTGCTGATCAGGAACAGGGCCAGCGCGGCATTGGGGCGGACGGCCAGCCCCAGCAGCATGCCCATGGCCACGCTCACCTGGCCCAGGGTCAACACCCAGGCCACCGGACGGTACCAGGGGATGGCAAAGTGCCGGAGGTAGGCTGCCGAGAAGGACTGGGGATCGATCTCGCTGAGACGTTGGACAAAGTGCTCGCGCATCGTGGGGCTGGTCAACCAGCCGCGGGTAATCTTGTGGTACGCGCCGTAGAGGAAGACGGCGCCGAAGCCGTAGCGCAGGGCCACCACCGTGCCCCTGGCGATAGTCCGCACACGCGGGTTCATCGTTGTCTCCGTGCATGTGAAGACGGTACCCGCGCCTATGGTAACGCGCCGTTCCATGCCTTCGGGATAAGGAACCGTTACGCCGGGGGAAGGTTTGGCAAACCATATAACGAATAGTTTATCGAAGAAGCGAATGCGGCGCTTAAAATATTTGGAATGAGGATCACTCCTCGCCGAAGTTGTCGGCCACGAGCGCAGCCAGCGCCGCGACTGCGGCCCGGGCCTCCTGGCCCTCGGCGCGGACATGCACCCGTTGCCCGGACAGGACGCCGAGTTTCATCACGTCGAGGATGCTCCTGGCGTCTCCAACCGGGCGCTCGGGCCGGTCGAGGTTACGCACGTGGATGCTGCAGGGGAAACGCGCGGCGGTCCGCACAAATTCGCTGGCCGGGCGCATGTGCAGCCCGACCTTGTTGGTGACGGTGATGGTCGCCTCGACGACGGGGGTGTCCCGCGGGGTGCCGGCGGAGGCGTCGGCGGGCGGAGTTGTGGGAGGGGGGACCGCAACGCCCTTGGCTTCGAGGGCCCGGGCGGCTGCGGCAGCCACGCCGGCCAGATCCGCCCCCGGGCAGCCAGCCTCGACCGCCGCCAGCACGGCCCCTTCGACCAGCGGCGCCCCGCTGATCAGATACGGCGTCCCCGTCGCTTCCAGGGCCATTTCGGCGCTCATCACCGCGCTGCCCAGGTCCACCAGGGCCAGGATGCCCTCGACGCCATGCAGGGTCGCGATCGCCGCGGCGATCAGATCCACCGACGTGCCCAGCGAGCCATCGTGGGCGCCGCCCGCCGCCGCGATGGGCGTCCGGCCCCCGGCCATCTGCTCGGCCAGGACCTTCACGCCGCGGGCCACCTCCGGGCTGTGCGAGACGATCAGGATGCCGATCATAAGTGTTGATGCCTTTCACATAACAGGACATACGCGGTGGACGGGCGCGGGGAGGCTGCGCCTCCCCGCAGGCCACGGTTCCCTGCCCGCGGCGGCGGGGCCGCCTGGCCCCCGTAGGCCGGGAACGAGCGGTTCGTGGAAGGCCGCAGGCCTCCACCCCTCCCCGCCGTGAAGCAACGGCGTAACTCCTGTCGCATCAGCTTTTCGCCCCCTCCCTGACCCTCCCCCGCTGGGGGAGGGAACCGGGCGCTCCCCCAGCGGGGGGAGGGTGAGAGGGGGCCTCCCCAACCCTCCCGCGGGCGGGTGTGGGGAAACCCGGTTTCCCCACACCCCTCCTCCGAGGGACGATGTTCACCTCAGCCGTCCATGCGGCTCCGCCGCACAACACCCGATGAACATCGCCTGGGAGCGCGGGCGGCCCGCCCTCGTCGCGTCTCCGCGGGCAAGGTGACTGCCCCCCTCCCCAGCCCTCCCCCCGCTGGGGGGAGGGAGTCCGGCTCCTCCCCCCAGCGGGGGGAGGTTAGGAGGGGGGGTCAGCGCCGCATGCGCGTAGGTGAGCAGCCTATTTTCACGTTAGCCGTCCATGCGGCTCGCGCCGCACACCGACGGGATGAACATCCTTCTTGGGAGGGCGGCGCCCGCCCAAACCCTCCCGCGGGTGGGGTATGGGGAAACCCGGTTTCCCCATCCCCCTGCGTGAAGGCCAGGCCCTCCCGCGGGCAGGGGCGTAGGGAAACCCGGTTTCCCCACACCCCTCGCCGAGGGCTTATGTTCACGTTAGCCGTCCATGCGATTCGCGCACAACGCCCGATGAACATCGCCTGGGAGCGCGGGCGGCCCGCCCTCGTCGCGTCTCCGCGGGCAAGGTGACTGCCCCCCTCCCCAGCCCTCCCCCCGCTGGGGGGAGGGAGTCCGGCTC
>DAOTYR010000092.1:0-14400 GCA_034434655.1 Chloroflexaceae bacterium | reverse complement strand
CGCCCCCGGCGGGGGAGGGGCAGGGCAGGGGCGGTCACCGTGCCCGCGGAGCCGCGATGCGGGCGGGACGCCCGCGCTCCCAGGGCATGGTCATCACGGCGTTGGGCGCCATGCGTATGACCGTCTCACGTGAACATAGGCTGCTGGAGCAGGGGGGTGAGGAAACCGGGTTTCCCCATCCCCCCACCCGGTGGGAGGGTTTGGGAGGGCTTCGCCCTCCCAAGAAATTATTTTCATCCCGTCGGTGTGCGGCGCAGCCGCATAGACGGCTAACGTGAACATACGCCCTCGGCGAGGGGGGTGGGGAAACCGGGTTTCCCCATCCCTCAGCGGACGCGGGCCGGAGGCCCGCGCACCCAGGCCCCGGCCCCTGGGAGGGTTTGGGACGGCGTAGCCCTCCCAAGAATAACCTTATGTTCATTACGGCGTTGTGCGGCGCAAGCCGCATGGACGGCTGATGAGTTTTAAGAATTAAAACGGCTATAGCCCGCGCAGGCGGGCTTCGCATCCCGTAGCCGAGGGCTTTAGCCCGACGGCCAGCCCGGCATAGCGGATGAAGTGCTCAATCACCATAACGTAGCCCTCTATCCCGGAAGCGCGGGCAGCGCGTGAATAACGGGCATGCTATAATCATCGTATGCAGCGCGGCCTCTGTCAATGCGTAGTTGCCTGGAAGGTGGAAGGCTGAAATGCCCGAAGCCGCCGCTACCCCGTCCTCCGCACCGCTGCTCTTCGGGCGCTACCGCGTCTCCGAGCATCGCGGCGATACGCGCCTCGCTTCGGTTTATACCGCGGTTGACGAGCGCCTGCAACGCCGCGTGCTGATCCATCTTCTCCGCAAGGATCTCGTCGGTCAGGCCCAACCCCGTGAACGTTTCGTCGCGCAGATCGGTCAAATGGCGCGACGCTCGCACCCGGCGTTGCTGGATGTCTACGACAGCGGCGAGGCCAGTGGGCGGCCCTTCATGGTCACCGAGTTTGTTTCCGGTCGCCCGTTGCGCGGTCTCGGCCTGCTGACGCCGGAACGGGCCTTGCTCTATCTGCGCCAGGTGACCGGCGCCGTTGCCCTCTGCCAGTCGCGGCGCGACGCCGACGCGCCGCTCGGGCTGTACCATCCGCCGATCAGCAGCAGCAACCTGCTTCTGGTTGACGAGGGGCAGGTCAAACTGGTGGATAGCTGGCTGCTGCCCCCCGCCGAGGTCTCGGCGGACATCGCCCACTATCGCGCGCCCGAGTTGAGCGAGGGGCAGGCGGCGACCCTGGCGACCCCGGTCTATGCCCTGGGGTTGCTGGGCTACGAACTGCTCACCGGAACGCGGCCCGTGAGCGGCAGCGATGCCCGCGCCATCGCCCTCGCGCACCTGAACGCGCGTGTGCCGCCGCTGCACGAGGCCCGGCCTGCGCTCTATCTGCCCGCCGTCGAACGGCTGGTGGCGCGGGCCACTGCCCGCGCTCCCGAGTTGCGCTTTCCCGACGCCACTGCCTTCGGCGCGGCCCTTGACGCCCTCTGGCGCGATCTGGGGACCCCCACCCAACCGCTCGCCCTGCCGCGCTCACCCGCGCCGGCCCGGCGCGCCGGGGCCGCCGCGCTCCCGCCGCCTGCCCGCGCCGCCCCGCCTACCCGTGCCACCCCCCGCCCGCAGCCGGTGGACCCCGCCACGCTGCGCCGGCGCAATGTCGCCCGCGGCTTGCTCGGCTGGGCCGTCCTGGTGGGCATGGTCCTGCTGGTTGCCGCGGCCAGTTTCTTCGCCGTCAACGCCCTGACCGGCGCGCTGAAAGGCGTTTCCGTGCCCGGTGTGCCCTGGCTGTCGCCGCCGGCCACGGGCGGTGCCGGCGGCCCCTTCGGCTGGCTCGACACGCTCTTCGGCGCCGATGAGATCTATATCGTCAATATCGCCGAAGGGTTGAACCTGCGCCGTGAGCCGGACGCAACCGATCCGGCCAACATTATTACCGTGGTCCCTAATGGAACTCCGGTGCGTAAACTGGAGGGGCCACGTGTGACCGGGAACATCCCCTGGTTGCGCGTTCGTGTGACTGTGGAAGGCCGGGAGTTGGAGGGCTGGATGTCTCTCAACTACCTGCGCCCCAGAGAGTCCGAGCGCAAGTGATGGGGTGGCCCTCGCCCGGTAAGTACCAGGAGGCGCCCCGGCGTAGGCGTAGCCACTGCCCGGGCCCCGTGCCGAAGAGGCGTGTGGCCACGCGCCCTCACCATCAGGGCGTACGCAGTGGAGGGGTGCGGGGAGGCATCGCCTCTCCCCAGCGGGGGGAGGCTGGGAGGGGGGCTGAAGCGCCGCATTCGCTTATTCGCTCGCATTCGCTAGCTGTGCCGATCCGGCGGTAGCATAAGGGGAAAGCATGCATCAGCAGAATGGGACACAGGTGCTCCATGGCCCGCGCGTGGCGCTGCGGCCATGGTTGCGCAGCGATACCCTTATGCAAGAGCTATGGCCGCGCTACACCGAACCCTTCAACTCCCTCTGGAACATTCCGCGGACGTCAGGCGCCGACGAGTCCAACGGGCGCGCCTGGTCCAACCAGCGCTACGCCTGGGCCATTGATGACGCCCAGCGCCGCCTGATTGGGCGTATTTCGCTGCGCGAGGTCGATGAGCAGCGGCGCAGCGCCAGGCTGGGCATCTCGCTCGCGCAGCCCTACGTCGGGCAGGGTCTGGGCACCGAAGCCTTGCGGGTCTTTCTCGATCACTATTTCGGTACGCTGGGCTTTGAGCGCTTGCGCCTCGACGTGGCGGCGGTCAACCGGCGCGCGGTGCGTTGTTATGAGCGGCTGGGCTTCCGCTACCTCGAAAGCGAGTGGCGCAATGCGGGCAGCGACCCTTCCCTGCGCCTGCTCGACGATCCCCGCTACAGCGCCATGCTCCGCCATTTCCGGCGCTCACGCTTCGAAAATCTGGTGGAGTTTTACGAGATGGAGTTGACCCGCGCCGAGTGGGAGGCCCGCCGCGCCGGTTCCGCCAGGTAGCAGGTCCCCTTCCCGGAGGGGAGGGTTATTCGTTACTCGTTATTCGTTATTCGTTATTCGGATAGGCGCTTATTCCCCCCTCGACCGTCGCCGCTTCCTCCTCCATGAGTGTAGCGGCATCCGCTGGCGCGCCACCTGCGGAGAGACCCTGCGCCTCGGGCGGAGGCGCCACTCCCGCGGCGCGCAGGCGCGCCGGCATCTCGCCGGGTGGCCGCGGCGGCTCGCTCAGTCGTCCGTACAAGTACTGGAACACATCGCGCGACACCGCGCCCATCGGCGCCGAGAGGATGGCCCCCAGAATACCGAAGACCTGCGAACATACCACCAGCAGCACCATCAGGATCGCCGGATGGATCCCGACACTGTCCCCGACGATCCGCGGCACCAGGAAGTTGTTCTCCAATTGCTGGATGCCAACGTAGAGCAGCAACACCGCCAGCCCCGTGGTAGGCGAGTCGAGAAACCCCAATAGGACTGCCGGTACCGCGCCGATGATCGGACCAATAATCGGGATCAACTCGGTCACCCCGGCGATCACCGCCAGCAACAGCACGTAGGGTATCTGGAGTCCGAACAGGTTCAGCACTGTCAGCCCGATCCCCGCCGCCGTGCCCACCACCAGCCCCAGGAGCAACTGCCCGCGCAGATACCCGCTGAAGTCAGCGTCAATGATCGTGATCACTGACCAGAAATCGGCCCGCAACCCCGCCGGCAGCAGCCGGTTCAGCATCTCACGACCGGCCCGCTGATCCATCAAGACGTAGAACAGCCAGAAGGGCACCAGGAAGAACCCCAGCAGAAAGGCTACCGTGCTGGCTACGGAGAGTAAACTGTTGACCAGAAACGTGCCGACCCCCTGGATGTACGACAGGAGGTTGGTGCGGATCGTGTTCAACGCCGAGGTGAGCACCTCCGCCACCGTCTGCTGGACCTCGGTCTGTACGTTGGGGGGCAGGTTGGCGAGGAGTTGTTGATACTCCTCCAGGAGCCGGTTGGCCCAGCGCTCCAGGGTGGGGAGATCCGGCAGGGCGCGGATCAACTGGCTGATCTGCTCAACCAGGGGTGGGACGAGGAAGGCGAAGAACGTAACGATGATCAACAGCACCAGCGCGTAGACCAGCAAGATTGCCGCCCATCGCGGCATGCGCCGGTCGAAGCGATTGACCAGCGGAAGGAACAGGTAGGCCAGCAGCGCGCCGATGATAAAGGGCAACAGCGCGGAACGCGCCTGCCAGAGCAGCCATCCAATCCCATACAGGGACAGCGCCACCAGTCCCCAGCGCGCTATGCGGCGAAACGGCAGTCCGCCCAACAATGTGGTCATGCGCGGTGCAACCCTGAAATAGCCCGTTGGAGCAGCGGGCTGGGGAAACCCGGTTTCCCCAGCCCTTCATCCAGTGGGAGGGTCTGGGAGGGCGCAGCCCTTCCAGGAACCATAGTCTCTTGGAGCAGGGGTCCGGGGAAACCGGGTTTCTCCCTACCTTCATCCAGTGGGAGGGTCTGGGAGGGCGCAGCCCTCCCGGGAACCATAGCCTCTTGAAGCAGGGATCTGGGGAAACCAGGTTTCTCCAGATCCTCACCCGGTGGGAGGGTGATGACTTCCCCCTCTCCAGCCCTCCCCCACAGGGGGCGAGCGTGCGCCTCCTCCCCCCAGCGGGGGCAGGTTGGGAGGGGGCCGAAGCGCCGCATTCGCTTATTTGATAAGGTATTCGGCCTAACGCTCCTCCCGGCTGTTCAGCGCCGCCACGGTCAACACCACCGCCTGCTCCTCGCCCACGTTTGTCCAGCTATAGGCTACATCGTCCCGGTAGAACAGTGTATCGCCAGGAGCGAGTTCGTACTCTTCCTCGCCAAGCGTGTAGCGCAGGCGTCCTTCGAGCACCAGCACCATCTGGCTGCCGCGGTTGGAAAAGCCCTGCTGGCCGCTTCCAGGGCGCGCCTCGATCAAGCGCGCCTCCATATCGCTGTTTGGCGGTAGGAGCGAAAAAACCTGCACCGGGGTATCATCGAGACTCAGGCGCACCCGGTCGGCCACTTTGACCACCTGGCCCACCTGTTGATCATCCTCACCTTCAAAAAAGTGGGTCATCTGCACACTGAAAAACTGTGCCAGCTTGCGCAGATTCGCCACCGAGATATTGACTTTGTCGCGCTCCAGGCGACTGAGAAACGAAGGCGTCAGCCCGGATCCCTCCGAGACCTCCTGGAGCGTCAGGCCACGCTCCTGCCGGAGCCGGCCGATCTTTTGTCCGAGCGACATACGTCACCGCCTTCTGGGTGAAGTCGGAGCCAGGCACGACCCGTTTCCCCTCTTTCCAGGTTTGTTGCACACACATCTTATTTTATTATACGCCACAAGGATCGTCGCTGTCAAGGCAATGCACACCCCTGGAAAAGAACGGATTTCTGGCATGTCTAAGGCATCCTGTACAGTTGTGCGGGGGATTGTTGCACAGAGGAAAAGGAGCAAGTCTAGGATTTATAGGCAACGAAAACTGTCAACCAGGCGCCGCGGCGCTGTGCTATAATCGGAGCAGTCTATGCCGGGTAGAGGTGTGGCCCGCTTCTGCATCCCTGAACCGCCGCGGATCGTCATACCACCGGGTCCCTGGCGCTCTGGCCGGCGGCGCCTGATGCCCGGCGGCGGCGCGTCGTGGTCCCGTTCGCCCCCGTCCAGCGATGGAGCAAGACGAGTGACCCTCCAGGGTTCGTCGGCATGCCCAATCTGTGGTGCGCCGCTTGCGCCGGGCGCGCGCTTCTGCGTCCGCTGCGGCGCCTCTGCCGTTTCCTCGACCGCCGGTGCCGATGAGATTGCGCTCCCTGGCGGGCAGGGCGTCCATCTCAGCGCCGGCGCCCTGAGCCTGCGCGAGTTGCTCGCCGTCGTCGAGTCAGGGGTGTTCTACTGGCGCCAGCGCCTCGAACAAGCCGATGGCGTTGCCCGTGAGCAGGCGGCCGCAGCCATCAAGGATCTCTCGCAGATCCTCGATCACCTGGCTGTCCAGATCGCCCAGGGCCGCGAGACGATCTGCATCACTGGCCACTTGCCCCCCCAGCGGCGTGCCCCGCGTCCATGCCCGCTCTGTGGCCGTGGCAATCGCCAGGCGGCCCGCTACTGCATGGCCTGTGGCGCCCCCCTGCATCCCGGCCGGCGCGCCGAGCCGCGCTCCTTGCCCCCCCGGCGCCTCGCCGTCGCCGCCCGCACCGACCGCGGGGTCACCCGCCCCGTTAACGAGGATACGATCTATGCCGGCGAGTTTACCGCCGGCGCCAGCCGCATCGGCACCTTGCTCGTCGTCGCCGATGGGATGGGTGGCCACCAGGCCGGCGATGTGGCCTCCAGTCTCGCCGTCGCCACCCTCAAACAGGCCCTCACCGACGCGCTGAACGCCAGCCTGCCCCAGGATGACCAGGCCTGGCACGCCCTGCTCCGCGCGGCGGTGCAGGAAGCCAATCGCCAGGTCTATGCCCAGGCCCGGGCCGATGCCGCCAGGCGCGGAATGGGGACGACCCTTACCGTTGCCGTGGTTACCGAGACCCGCGCGCACCTGGCCCACGTTGGCGATAGCCGCGCCTATCTGCTCAATCCCGCCGGCGTTATCGGCGAGGGGAGCATCTGGACCCAGTTGACCGTTGATCATACTCTCGTGGCCCGTCTGGTTGACATTGGCCAGTTGACCCCCGAACAGGCCCGCGTGCATCCCCAACGCCATATGCTGTATCGCTCCCTCGGCAGCGATCCCCTCACCGAAGTGGACGCCCTGAGCCAGGCCCTGGCCGCGGGCGATGTGCTGGTGCTCTGTTCTGATGGGCTGGTCAACTATGTCGAAGATGGCGAACTGGCGCGGATCGTCCTGGAGACGCCCGGCGAGGATCGGGCCTGCGAACGTCTGATTGCCCTGGCGAATGAACGCGGCGGCCAGGATAATATCTCCGTGGCTATCGCGCGCGTCAAGTAGGGCCGGGGCCGTGGCCCCTCCGCCGTTCCGGCCCTGCTTCGGCCCAACTACCGCCGGGAGGTGCGTTGTTGCGGACCTCAGAAGGGAGCCCCTATGCCCATCTGTGCCCTGTGCGGCAGCGACAATGCAGCCGGCGCCCGTTTCTGCCGCACCTGCGCCGCGCCGCTCACCCGCTACAAGGCCAGCGCGGCCGATGATGCGTGGCTCGCCGCCCGACTCTCCAGCGCGGATCTCCCCCCCGATCCCGCCCGGAGCGGTCCGCCGCGCCATGACCCTCATCCTGGCGCCGAGGAGGAACCTATGGATCAGCCGGCCCCCATCTTGTTCGCCGGGCGCTACGAACTCCCCCCCGCAGCCGCCGATGGTCCCCTCGTCGTGGTTGACACCGCTCCATGGCGTCGCTGTTGGGCCTGCGGCTCCACCGCGAACGAGCCAGAGGAGGCTTTTTGCATCGAGTGCGGCGCCGCTCTCGAGCGCCGACCCTATCCCGCGGTGCTGACCCCCGCCGATGCCCCCTCCGGCCCGGCCCTCATTGCCGCCGTTGACGATGAGCGCGCCCGCGCCCTCCTCCCGGAGATCTGGGACCAGGTTGAGGAAGTTGGCCGCGTGCTCACCATTCTCAATGACAGTGGTCGCGCCCCCCTGGCGACCCCCCTCGATGAGACAGCCGCCCTGGCCGTCGGCCTCCCGCTGGCGCGCCTGCTGGAGAGCCTCCATGCCCGCGGCCTGGCCCTTGGCCCCCTGGCGCCCACCGATCTGGAACCGGTGCCCGGCGGTGGCGCCCGCCTGCGCGCCGCGCCGCACCTGCGCCCCATCGCCCCCGATGACGCCGCCGCGGTCCAGGCCGACCTCCTGGCCCTCGCCGATCTGCTCGAGCGCCTCACCGCCACCCCGCGCACCACCCTGCGGCTCAGCGAGGAGGAGGCTGAGGCCGCCGCGCACGACCTGCCCCTGGTGGACGTGCTGCGCCAGGTGCGCACCGGCGCCTTTGCCGACGCCGCCGGTCTTGCCGCCACGCTCGAGCAAGTGCTGGCTCAACGCACCCGTCCCGCGCCCCTGCGCCAGGTGGTCGGCGCCCATACCGATACGGGCATCGTCCGCGAGCATAATGAAGATAGCCTGTTTACCCTTCAACTCACGCTCATCAACAATAACCAGCCCGAAATCTGGGGTGTCTACATTGTTGCCGATGGCATGGGCGGCCACGCCGCTGGCGAAGTGGCCAGCGGCCTGGCCGTTCGCGCTGCTGCCGATCTCTTCCTTGGCGAGTATCTGGCCCGCGCCGTTCAGCCCGATGTGGCCTTCAACGAAGAGGAGGCCGTCGCCTTCGTGCGGCGCGCCGTGCAACGCGCCAATGAGGCGGTGATTGCCGAGAGTCGCCATCAGGCCAATGATATGGGGACGACGTTCACCATGGCCCTCGTTGCCGGCGATCGGGCCATCGTTGGCAATGTCGGCGATAGCCGCACCTACCTCTTCCGTGATGGCAGGCTGCGACGCATCACCAGGGACCACTCGCTGGTGCAACGCCTGGTCGATCTTGGCCAGATCGCCGAGGACGATATCTACAGCCATCCGCAGCGCAATGCCGTGCTCCGTTCCCTCGGCGATCGCAGCGAGATTGAGATTGATGTCTTTACCGAACGCCTCCGCCCCGGTGACGCGCTCTTGCTCTGCTCCGACGGCCAGTGGGAGATGACCCGCGACCCCGACATGGAACGCCTCCTCGCCCGCGAGGAGCCGCCCCAGGCTGTCTGTGAGGCCCTCGTTGCCGCGGCGAACCAGGCCGGCGGCGAAGATAATATCGCCGTCATCCTGGTGAGGTTCGAGTGACATGCGTCCCCCTGGATGAGCGCAGGGTTACCCTGTGGAACCCTCCGGGTTGCCCCTCCCACGGCAACCATGCCTGTCACGGCAACGTCCAACCGGTGGCGATTCTACGCTGATGGAGGACCCGATGGCCGACATGCTCACGCTGACCTGTAGCTGGGGTCGCGCTCCCATCCCTGCGAGCGGCGCCCCGCAACTGGGCTACCTGCTCGTCGAGGCAGCTCCCGCTGCCCCGCCTCCGGCGCCCGTTCCGCTAAACTTTTGCCTGGTGCTCGATCGCTCCGGTTCGATGCAGGGCCCCAAACTGCAAAGTATGAAGCAGGCCACCCGCCGCCTGATCGAGAGCCTTACGCCTCAGGACGTGGTGTCAATCGTCATCTTCGATGATACTGTGCAGACCCTCGTGCCCGCGACCTTCGCCACCGATCAGGCGGCCCTCCACGCCGCCGTGGACCAGATCGTGGAAAGTGGCGGCACCGCCATGTCCCTCGGCATGCAGGCCGGTCAGGCCGAGTTGCAGAAGTACGCCGGCCCCGATCGCTACAGCGCCATGCTCATCCTGACCGATGGCCAGACCTGGGGCGATGAAGAGGTCTGCCGCGCCCTGGCCCAGAGCCTGGGCCAGGCCGGGGTGCGCATTACCGCCCTCGGCCTCGGCGCCGAGTGGAACGAGAAGTTGCTCGACGACCTGGCCGAGGCGACCGGCGGCGTCTCCGATTATGTCGCCGATCCCGGCCAGATCCTCAATTTCTTCCAGCGCGCGGTGCGTAGCGCCCAGGGAACCGCCGCGGTCGAGGCGCGCCTGCTCCTCCGCCTCGTGCGCGAGGCGACCCCCCGCGCTGTCTATCGCGTCACGCCGACGATCGCCAATCTTGGCTACCAGCCGATCGGCGCCAATGAGGTCGCCGTGAAACTGGGCGATCTGGTCTACGGCCAGGTCAATAGCGTCATCGTCGAACTGATGCTGCCCCCCCGCCCCCCTGGCCAGTTTCGCATCGCCCAGGCCGAGTTGCACGCGACGCCCGTTGGCGCGCAGCAAGAGCAGATTGTCAAGCAGGACGTGCTGCTGACCTTTAGCGCCGATCCCCAGGCTGCCACCTTCGATCCGCGGGTGATGAACCTGGCCGAAAAGGTGACCGCCTTCAAGCTGCAAACCCGCGCCCTGGCCGAGGCGGAATTGGGCAATACCGCCGGCGCCACCCAGAAATTGCGCGCCGCCGCCACGCGCCTGCTCGATCTCGGCGAACTGGAACTGGCCGAGCAAACCCGCCAGCAGGCCGAGCAGCTCGAGCAGGGCGGCGCGATCAGCCCCGAGTCCCAGAAGGCGCTCAAGTACGCCACGCGCCGGTTGACCCAGAAGCTTGAGGAGTAAGAGTATGAAGATCTGTCCTTCCTGCGGCGCTCCGAATGACCCGGCTAACCGTTTCTGCGACCAGTGCGGCGCGCGGCTCGAGGAGGTCGCGCCCCCGGTGCCGGTTGGGACCCCGGCGGCAACCGCGCCGGTGGCGGCTGTCTGCCCGGCCTGCGGCGCGCCGGTGCTGCCGGGCGAAGCGTTTTGCGATAACTGCGGCGCCGATCTGACCGCCCTTGCCGTTGCGCCGGTTGCTCCCGCTCTGACCGCCGTGCCCGTGGCCGCGCCCGCCGCTGCGCCCGCGGGGCAGGTGATCTGCGCCGTCTGCGGCGCGACGGCCCTGCCCGGCGAGCGTTATTGTGACAATTGCGGCGCTGATCTGTTGGCCCAGATCAATGCTGCCGCCACCGCTCCGTCCGCTCCATCGCCGGTTACTCCCGATGGCGGGCCGGCCCTGGCCAACGGCGCCGAACTTCCCGCCCCTGAACCGCTGATTCCCCCCGTGCCGGTCGAGGCTCCTCCTGCGGAGGTCCCGCCCATCCCCGCCCCGGTCGAGGTCCCGCCGCCAGCCGGGGCGCCCACCCTGCTCGCCGCCGAGGCGCCCACCCTGCTCGCCGCCGAGGCCCCTCCTGCGGAGGTCCCGCCCGCCCCCGCCCCGCTTGAGGTCCCGCCGCCAGCCGGGGCGCCCACCGTGCCCGCCGCCGAGGCGCCCACCCTGCTCGCCGCCGAGGCGCCCACCGTGCCCGCCGCCGAGGCGCCCACCCTGCCCGCCGCCGAGGCGCCCACCGTGCCCGCCCCGGTCGAGGCTCCGGCGCCGGAGGCCCCTGCTGCCCCTGCGCCGGTCGTGGCCCCCGCGGTTTCCCCGCCAGTCGAGGCGCCCACGCCGGCCGAGGCACCCACCCCGCCCTCCGGGGCGCCGCTGTTCGATCGGGCAGCCTACGAGACCCGCCGCGCCGAACTGACCGCCACCATCAGCCGCCAGCAGCAGATCATTGCCCAGTTGGAGCAGATGCAGGCCACCTTCGGCCCGGCTACCCCCCCGGCGGTCATCACTGGCCTGGCCGAGGCCCGCGAGGCCCTCACCCGCGCCGAGACCGAGCTTGCCGCGCTTGAGGCCCCCGCGCCCGCCGTTGATCCCGCCGAGGTGCGCCGGCTCCAGGACGAAATCGCGCGCCAGCAGCAGATCATCGCCCAGTTGGAGCAGATGCAGGCCACCTTCGGCCCGGCCACCCCCCCGGCGGTCACGACCGGTCTGGCCGAGGCCCGCGAGGCTCTGGCCCACGCCGAAGCTGCCCTCGCCGCCCTGGGGGTGGCCCCCGCCCCCGCCGCTCCTGCGCCAGCCGTTGCGGCGCCCCCGCCGCCTGCGCCCACCGGCCCGCGCCTGATCGTCGAAGAGAGTGGCGTGGTGTTGCCCCTGCCCCTCGACAAAACCGAGATCATCATCGGCCGCGAGGACCCCGTGAGCAACATCTTTCCCGAAATCGATCTCACCCCGCACGGCGGCGAACTGGGCGGCGTGAGCCGCCAGCACGCCCGCCTGAGCCGCGCCGGCGGCCAGTGGACCCTTACCGACCTCAACAGCACCAATTACACCCGGCTCAACGGCGTGCGTCTCGAACCGAATGTCCCTACCCCCATCGGCGATGGCGCCCGGGTGCAGTTCGGGCGTGTTGTGGTGATCGTGCACCTCATCTGACATGGGGTGCGTGGGAGAGGGAGGCAGCGAGGCAAAGCCTCTCCGCCACCGGACCAGCGTAAACCGCAGATTGCATGAAGGTTCTTCTCGGGAGGGCTGCGCCCTCCCAGACCCTCCCGCGGGCGGGGATGTGGGGAAACCTGGTGTCCCCACATCCCCGCTCCAAAGGACCAGGTGGAGCGGAGTAATTAAGACCATGAAACCTGTCTAAAATCTACAATCAAAAATCTACTTCATCTTCTCGGCATGCTAAACCACACCGTCGCGCCCTGGCCGGGCGCGCTGCTCGCCCCGATCTGCCCGCCCATTGCCGTGATCAGCGCCTTCGCGATCGACAGACCAAGCCCGGCACTGCCGCTGGCGCGCCCGCGGGCCGGGTCAATCCGGTAGAAGCGCTCGAAGATATGTGGCAGGTGCTCCGGCGCGATCCCGCACCCCGTGTCGCTCACCCTGAAGCGCACCTCGCGGCCCTGGGGCGTCGCCGCGAGCGTAATCCTCCCGCCGGACGGCGTATGCCGCAAGGCATTGTCGAGCGCGATCAACAGCACCTGGCGCAGCCGGTCCGCGTCGGCGCAAACCGCTCCGCTCGCCTCCTCCAGCGTCACCGTCACACCCCGTTCCGCGCCCAGTCGCGCCACCTGGCGCTGCACCTCGGCCAGAAAGGGCGCTACCTCAACCCGTTCGAGGGTGAGCGGCAACTGGCCGCTGTCGAGCCGCGACAGTGTGAGCAGGTCGTCCACCAGTCGCCGCATATGATCGCTCTCGGAGAGCACGTCGCCGAGCAACTCCCGCTGGTCGGCGTCCTCCAGCCCGACATTGCGTAGCGCGACCTCGGCGCTGGCGCGGATCAGCGTCAGCGGTGTGCGCAGTTCGTGGCTCGCGCTGGCGATGAACCGCTGCTGGCGCTCCCAGGCCGCCTGCGCCGGGCGCAACGCCCGTCCCGCCAGCCACCAGCTCGCTCCCCCCAGCAACACCATGCTCAGACTGCCCAGGAAGAGCAACCCCAGGGCCAGTTGCCACAGCACCCGATCCTGATCGCTCAACACCCGCCCCAGTTGCAGCGCCGCCGGCCCATCGCTGCGCGTCAGGCGGTAGGTCAGCAGGCGCACCCGCTGCCCATCGCTCAGGCTCACCGTGCGCTCATCGCTGCCCCGGCTCAACGCCGCCTCCAGGGCCTGACGATCCGGGTCGAGCGGCGCCGCAGCCGGGTTGGGGTTGAAGAGCACCTGCCCCCTTGCGTCGAGGGGCAGCACGAAGATCGCCGCCAGTTCACCGTCGTAGGCCAGCGGCGTCGTTGTCCCCGCCGGCGTCGGAAGCGGCGTCTCTTCCCCTCTGCGCCGCTCATCTCCCTCGACGGCAAGGATGACCCCGCTCCTCTGCTCCACGAGCACCTTCGCCCCATCGGCGAAGCGCACCTCGTACACCTCCCGGCCCCGTTTCTCCTCGCGCTCAACCCGTTCGGGAACGCCCCCGCCGCGATGGGCCACCGCTCGGGCCATGGCCTCGGCTTCTGAAATCGGCCTCGCCGCTCGATAGGGCAACAGCCCCGGCTCGTTGCGGATCAGCGACCAGTCGCGGTCCGCCGAGGCCAGGTCGGCGGGCAGGGGCGCGTTGAGTGCGTGAAACTCGTGGGCCATTTTGTGCCGCAGGGCCAGATCGGTCACCTGCTGGAAGTAACGCGCCACTACCAGGTAGCTCCCGCCACCCACCAGCCCCACCAGTGCCAGCGCCGCCAGGGTGTAGAGCAAGGTCAGTTGGAGCCGCAAGCCGCTAAACATCGGGCGCCTCCAGCCGGTAGCCCACACCCCGCACCGTTACGATCGGATCGCGCTCTCCCGGTCCGTTCAACTTCCGTCGCAGATAGGAAATATATACATCAACCATTTGCGGCTGCACATCGTGTTCATACGACCAGACATAATCCAGGATCTGCTGGCGGGTCAGGGTCTGACCCTGGTGACGGATCAAGTACTCCAACAGGTTCCACTCGGTGGGCGTCAGGTCGAGCGCGCGGGTATTGCGGCGCGCCGTGTGGCCACGCAGGTCGAGCACGATCGCCCCCGCGCGCGCCTCCTGCGCATCAGCGCCCGGCGGCGCGAAACGGCGGCTGAGGGCGCGCACCCGCGCCAGCAACTCCTCGAAGGCGAATGGCTTGACCAGGTAATCGTCCGCCCCGCTGTCCAGACCGGCGACCTTATCCTCGATCTGGCCGCGCGCCGTCAGCAAGAGCAGCGCGGTGGGCAGGCGCGCCAGGCGCGCCGCCCGGCAGATGGACGGCCCGTCCCGTCCGGGCAGCATCCAGTCAATAATCGCCACATCGTAGGTGCCGCGCAGGACCAGATCCAGCCCCGTGTCGCCATCGTGCGCCACGTCCACCTGGTAGTAGGCCTCCCCCAGCACGCGGGCGATCAGCCGGGCCAGGCGTTGATCATCTTCTATAACCAGCACGCGCATCGCCGTCTTCCATCCCTGGTAGCGCGAATAACCGTGTTTCTCCAACCCCCCCGGGGTGTGGGGAAACCAGGTTTCCCCGCCGCCACCATGAGCATACTCCATCAAGATTGGAAAAAGATTGGAACATTCGA
>DAOTYR010000091.1:0-4864 GCA_034434655.1 Chloroflexaceae bacterium | reverse complement strand
CGTTAGCGCGCGGCGTAGCCGCATGGACGGCCGAAGCGCCCGTTCAGGCAATCTTCATCCGCGTCCGGTATGATGAGCGAGGCTCGCCCGCATGGCCGTCGTTTGTTCCAAGGAGCGTTTCCCATGAAAATCCTCGTCACCGGCGGCGCCGGCTACATCGGCTCGATCACCACCGCCGAACTGATCGCCGCCGGCCACCAGGCCGTCGTCTTCGACAACTTCTACCAGGGCCACGCCGCCGCCGTTCCGCCCGAGGCGACGCTGATCCAGGGCGATCTGTCCGATATCGCCAGTGTGCGCGCCGCCTTCGCCGCGCATCCGGATATCGACGGCATCATGCATTTCGCTTCCTATACCCTCGTTGGTGAGAGTATGGAGAAGCCGCTGCGCTACCTGCGCGACAATGTCGTGACCGCCGGCAACCTGCTCGAGGTGGCGATCGAAGCCGGAGTGCGGCGCTTTATTCTCTCCTCCACCGCCAATCTCTTCGATGAGCCGGAGAAGATGCCCATCGAGGCCGATAACAAGATTGTGCCCGGTTCACCCTATGGCGAGTCGAAGTTTTTCATCGAGCGCATGTTGCACTGGTTCGAGCGCATCTATGGCCTGAAGTACGCCTGTCTGCGCTACTTTAACGCCAGCGGCGACACGCCCCACCGCGGCGAGGACCACGATCCCGAGACCCATCTGATTCCCCTGGTGCTCCAGGTGGCCCTCGGCCAGCGCCCCCATATTACCGTCTTTGGCAATGATTATCCCACCCCCGACGGCACATGCATTCGCGATTACATTCACGTGGTTGATCTTGCCCAGGCGCATATTCTGGCGATGGAGGCCCTCGACCGCCTCGGCTCCCGCAAGTACAACCTGGGCAATGGCAATGGCTTCAGCGTGCTCGAAGTGATCGCGGCCGCCCGCAAGGTGACCGGCCATCCTATTCCCCACGTCATCGGCCCCCGGCGCCCCGGCGACCCGGCGGTGCTGATCGCCTCCTCTGAGGCCATCCGCGCCGAACTGGGCTGGCAGCCGCGCTTCACCGACATCGAAACCATCGTTGCCAGCGCCTGGGAGTGGCACCGCAACTATCCCCGCGGCTACCCGCAGAAGGGCGCGGGGAGGTGATGGGTCTGGTACGATCTTTTTTCATCCCGTGGGGGCGTGGGGAAACCGGGTTTCCCCACACCCCCGCCCGCGGAAGGGGGTTGGGCGGGCGCGGCCCGCGCGCAGGGGGATGGGGAAATCTGGTTTCCCCACACCCCCGCCCCCGGAAGGGTCTTGGAGGGTACAGTTCTCCCAGGAACAACCGTTTTGCATCCCGAGGGGGCGCGGGGAAACCCGGTTTCCCCGCATCCCCGCCCGCGGGAGGGGTTGGGAGGTCGCGCCCTCCCAGGAACAACCCTTTGTTCACCTTGGTGGCGCGCGGCGTAGCCGCATGGACGGCTGAAGCGCGGCGCAGCCGCGCGAACTCCTATGAACCTTCCGCGCCAGATCGGCAACTATGCGCTGGAGCATCCGCTCGGTCGCGGCGCGTCCAGTCAGGTCTGGCTGGCGCGCCATCAGCAGCTCCGCGATCACGTGGTGGCCGTCAAGGTGTTGACGGACCGGGACCCCGAGGCAGTGCGCCGGTTTCAGCGCGAAGCGGCCATCGCCGCCCGTCTGCGCCATCCCCATATCGTCCAGATCTACGATTACGGGGCCATTCCCCCGTTCCACTATGCCATCCTGGAGCATATTGACGGTATCTCGCTGCGCGAGCGCCTGGCGCGCCAGGGGCGCCTGCCGTTGCCCGAGGCGCTGGCGATCTTCCGGCAGATCGCGCAGGCTCTCGATTATGCCCATGACCGCAACATCGTCCACTGCGACGTTTCGCCGGCGAACATTCTGATCGAACGCCAGGGCAACCGGGCGGTGCTGACCGATTTCGGCATCGCCCGCGACGGCGACGCGGCGCTCAAGGGGCCGCGCGTGGCGATGGGCACGCCCGGCTACCTCTCGCCGGAGCACGCCAACCCGTCGGCCGCCGTCACCCACCTGTCCGACATTTACTGCCTGGGGGTGGTGTTCTACCACATGCTCGCCGGCGCGCTGCCCTGGCCCGCGCCGCCCGGCCTGCCCGATGGGCCGCCCTTCGGCCCGCCCGCGCCGCTTGGCGCCCACGGGGTGTCCGGCGTTCCCACCGCGATTGATGGCGTGTTCGCCCGCCTGCTCGCCCTCGACCCGGCGCATCGCTTTCCCTCCGCCGGGGCCGCGGTCGAGGCCCTCGATCTGCTCTTCAAACGCCACGACCAGCCCACCCAGGCGTTGAGCGCCGGCGCCCCGGCCCTCGCCCGGCCGCTCGAACTCGAACCCGCCGACCCCGCGCCGGCCCCCGTCGAGGTGGTCCTGGGGCCTGATCTGGCCCCCGAGCCGCTCCGGCGCGCCGCGCGCCGGGCCGCCGAGTTGCGCGATCCGGCGATCCTCAGCGACATTCTTGATGCCTATGCCGCCGCGGGGCGCTTCGGCCTGCGCCGCAAGTGGCTCGGACGGCTTGCCCGCTTCCACAAGGCGGCCAGCCGCAACGTGTTCTTTTACCGGCTGCGCGTGCTCTACGAGCGCCGGAGCCAGCCCGAAACCGACGAGGCGCCCGATCGCCAGGCGGCTGATTACCCCCTCAAGCCGCCGATGGAGCGCTGGGCCGTGTCGCTGCCGCCGGCGCGCGAGTTCGCCGACCAGGCCGGCGGGCGCGTGTTCATTCCCGGGTCCACGCGGGTGGTCACCTGCGACCTGTGCGCGGGCGCCGGGGTGCTTGTCTGCGCGCAATGCCAGGGCCGGCGGCGGGTGTACGCGCCGCGACCCGCCACCTCCGTGGCCGTTGGCGCCCCGAGCGGGGGCGAGGCCGCGCCGGACCCGCTCGGGCCTGGCCGGCGCACGGACGCTTCGTCGCCCGCTGGCGCCGCTGCGGGGGCGCTGCTCGTGCCCTGCCCGGCCTGCGACGGGCGCGGCGGCAGCGCCTGCGACCGCTGCGCCGGCACGGGGCGCCTCCTCCAGCGCCAGGCCTTCCATTGGAGCCGCCAGGCGCGAACGCTCGAGGGCCAGGACGAGCATCCCGCCCTTGACGTAGCGTGGCTGCTGCGCGCCTGTGCCCCCGAGGTGGTCTACTGCCAGACGCAGGCCGGCGCCCCGCGCCCCGAATGGTCGCTCGTGCCGCCCCTCGCCGCTCTGCTCGCCGAAGCGCGCGCCGCCGAGAACGATGAGACGCGCATCGTTCTCGCCGAGGTCACCGTGAGTTTCGTGCCTGTCACCGATGTGGTCTTCGACCTCGGCCAGCCCGGTGATGCCGGTCTGTACCGCCTGACCATCTACGGCTTCGAGAACCGCATTCCCCCCGACTGGCGCTTCCTCGACTGGGAACGGGTCATCTTTATCTGGATCATCGTGTTTCTGGCAGTCGTGGCGGTGATCCTGGGGGTGTTTGCGTTGCTCTGACCGGCGCCGCGCCCCTATCCCGCGGGCGGGCAATCGGCGCGGGCCTGGGTGCGCGGGCCTCCGGCCCGCATTCGCAATGGGATAAATGGTCTTTGAATACATAATCCGCTCTAGCCCGCGCAGGCGGGCTTCGCATCCCATAGCCGAGGGCTTTAGCCCCACGGCCAGCCCGGCATAGCGGAGTAATTTCTCAAAGACCATAAAAGGGTTTTCCTGGGAGGGCGGCGCCCTCCCACACCCTCCCGCGGGTGGGGGGAATGGGGAAACCCGGTTTCCCCATTCCCCCGCTTCAGGGCAAAGTCCCCCAAACCCTCCCACCAGGTGAGGGTACCTGGTTCCATGTTCACGTTAGACATGGTTCGTAGGTGCTGTTCGCCGCGTTCTGCCCCCCTCCCAACCTCCCCCCGCTGGGGGAAGGCGCCGGACTCCCTCCCCCAGCGGGGGAGGGCTGGGGAGGGGGCCGTCACCTTAGTTGAAAAGTATTGCGCCCAACCCCTCCCCCCGGGTGGGGGGGGGGGATGGGGAAACCCGGTTTCCCCATCCCCCTGCTTGAGGGCCGCGCCCTCCCGCGGGCGGGGGGATGGGGGAACCTGGTTCCCCCATGGTCACGTTAGCCGTCCATGCGGCTGCGCCGCACAACGCCGCGATGCACATGCCCTGGGAGCGCGGGCGTCCCGCCTGCGCCACGGCTCCGCGGGCACGGCCCCGGCCCCCTCCCTGACCCTCCCCACTGGGGGCGGGCACCCGGCTCCTCCCCCCAGCGGGGGGAGGCTGGGAGGGGGGCCGCACGCGGCGCACGATGGTCACCTCAGCCGTCCATGCGACTCCGCCGCACAACGCCGCGATGAACATACGGTTGTTCCTGGGAGGGCTTTGCCCTCTCACACCCTCCCACCGGGTGGGGGGGATGGGGAAACCCGGTTTCCCCATTCCTCTGCGGGGCGGGGGCGTGGGGAAACCCGGTTTCCCCACCCCCCTGCTCCAGCAGCCTATGTTCACGTTAGCTGTCCATGCGGCTCGCGCCGCACCACGCCGCGATGCACATGCCCTGGGAGCGCGGGCGTCCCGCCTGCGCCACGGCTCCGCGGGCACGGCGCTGGCCCCCTCCCTGACCCTCCCCACTGGGGCCGGGCACCCGGCTCCTCCCCCCAGCGGGGGGAGGCTGGGAGGGGGGCTGAACGCGGCGCACGATGGTCACCTCAGACCATTGAGAAACATCCTGGTAATGCTCATCGTATATCCTACTTCGCAGCATCGGATATAGGATCGCCGATGCCCGGTGCGGCCTTCCCGCCGTGCCGCTCGAACACGCAGGCATGATGCAGAAGAGCACTCTTTTTTCATCCTCATCGTTGCGCGGCCAGATCGCAGAGGTTTCGGTCAGGCAGAGTCACAATGC
>DAOTYR010000090.1:0-4990 GCA_034434655.1 Chloroflexaceae bacterium | reverse complement strand
CCGACGGGATGAACATACGATTGTTCCTGGGAGGGCGCAGCCCTCCCAGACCCTCCCACCGGGTGGGGGAATGGGGAAACCGGGTTTCCCCATTTTCACGTTAGGCGGATTGAACAGAAGGTGAGGCGGGCCTATGGCTAAGGCCATCATGGAGTTTATCGGGGCGTTTTTTCTGGTGTTCACGATCGGTATGACGGTAATCGAGCCGGGTGCGGGCAATCTGGCCCCCCTGGCAATCGGATCGGTCCTGATGGTCATGATCTTCGCCGGCGGGCATCTCTCCGGCGGGCACTACAACCCCGCGGTGAGCCTGGCGGTCTATGTGCGCGGCAAGCTCGCGCTCAACGACCTGATTGCCTATATGGTGGCCCAGTTCATTGCCGCCGCCGTAGCTGCCGGGCTGGTGCTGTTTTTGAAGGGCTTCCCGGCGTTGACCCCCGCCGCATGGCAGATCGTCCCGGCGTTGATTGCCGAGTTCCTCTTCGCCTTCGCCCTGTGCTTCGTCGTGCTGAATGTCGCCACCGCGAAAGGCACGAGCGGCAACTCGTTCTACGGTCTGGCGATCGGCTTTACGGTGCTGGCGGGGGCCTTTGCCGTCGGGGCGATTTCCGGGGGGGCCTTCAATCCGGCAGTGGCCCTGGGCATTACGCTCATGGGCCTGACGGGCTGGGCCAATATCTGGATCTACCTGGTCGCCAATTTTGCCGGGGGGGCAGTTGCCGGGTTGGCGTTCCGCGCCCTGAACCCCGACGATGTGTGAGTGGTGAACATAAACCGCCCGCGGGAGGGTGTGGGAGGGTCTGGCCCTCCCACACGCTTTCCTCAGGCCGATGGGCCGCGCGCGGCGAATGCCTCTGTCATCGCTGCGACCTGTTCATAGCGCGCCCGCACATCGGCGAGCACCGCTTCGTCCACGGTGGCGGCGTTGCGATAGACCTGCTTGTCGAGCATGCGTCCCTTTTCGCCGCCGGGCCAGATGCGCCAGGAGTCGTTGTCAATCACATCGGCCACCAGCAGGGCCCCCCGCGCGCGCCCGAACTCGATCTTCAGGTCCACCAGGGTGACCTCCTGCGCGGCCCAGGCCGCTTCGAGCACGGCGAAGACCCGGCGCCCCGTGTCGATCATCTGCTGCACCTCTTCGGGCGTGGCGAGGTTGCGCGCGACGATCTCCGCCGCGCTGATCTGGGGGTCGTGCGCGGCGTCATCTTTGAGAAAGAACTCCACCAGGGGCGGATCGAAGCGTTTGCCTTCGGGCGTTTCAGGATGCCGCCGCAGGTATGAGCCGGTGGCCAGGCGGCGCATGACCACTTCGAGGGGCAGCATCGCGCAGCGCCGGGCGATGGTGATCTCCGGCTCGGGGGCGCTGACGAAGTGCGTCGGGATGCCGGCGCGGTTGAGCAGGGCAAAGACATTGGCCGTGGTGCGGCCCGCCAGGGCGCCCTTGCCCGGAATCGCGTTGCGGCGGGCCCCGTCGCCGGCGGTGATGCCATCTTTGTGGCGCATGATGATCAGGTTGGGATCATCGGGATGGGCATAGATGATTTTGGTTTTTCCTTCGGTGATTTTTGGTCCGGTTTGCATGGTTTTTCCTTCAGCCGTCCACGCGGCTATGCCGCGCACCAACGAGATAAAAAAGGTTGTTCCTGGGAGGGCTGCGCCCTCCCAGACCCTCCCACCGGGTGGGGGGCTGGGGAAACCCGGTTTCCCCATCTCCCCGCTGGGGGTGGGCGTCCGACTCCTCCCCCCGGAGGGGGAGGTTGGGAGGGGGGCCGTGCCGCGCGCGGCGCCTTACCTGACAAACTTTGCCCCTACACCAGCCGCACCCCCGGCTCCGCCGTAATCACCCCCACGCGGCGGGCCGTGGGCACGGCGGCCAGGGCGGCTGAGGCTGCCTCGGCGGGCACAATCGCCAGCATCCCCAGACCCATGTTGAAGGTCTGGTAGGCTTCGCGTTCCGCCAGCCCCCCCTCGGCGACCAGGTAGGCGCAGATCGGCGGGATGTCCCAGGCCGCTCGTTCGATGGTCGCGCCCAGGCCCGGCGGCAGCGCCCGCGGCAGATTGTCGAACACGCCGCCACCGGTGATATGCGCCAGGGCCTTCAGCGGCACGGCGGCGCGCAGGGCCGCCACCTCGGCCAGGTAGCAACGATGGACGGCCAGCAGCGCCTCGCCCACGCTGCGGCCCTCGAGCATGGCCGGGCGCGCGTCATACCCGCTTCGCGCGGCGATCCGCCGCGCCAGCGAGTACCCGTTGGTGTGCAGCCCGCTGGAGGGCAGGGCCAGCACCGCGTCACCCGGCGCGACATCCGGTCGCGGGAGCATATGCTCGCGCTCCACGATGCCGACGATCGTTCCGGCCAGGTCGAAGGCGCCGGGGGCGTAGACATCGGGCATTTCCGCCGTTTCGCCGCCCAGCAGGGCGCACCCCGCCGCGCGGCAGGCCGTCGCCACGCCGCCGACAATCGCCGCCACCTGCTCCACATCCAGCTTCGCCGCCGCCACGTAGTCGAGAAAGAAGAGCGGCCGGGCGCCCTGCACCAGGATATCGTTCACACAATGGTTGACCAGATCCTGGCCCACCGTGTCGTAGCGGCCAAGGGCCGCCGCCACCAGCGTCTTGGTGCCGACCCCGTCGGTCGAGGCCACCAGCACCGGTTGATGGCCCACGCCAGCGGCGCCAAGGTCGAAGCAGCCCCCGAAGGCGCCCATCCCTGCCAGCACCGCCGGTCCGTGGGTCGAACGCACCGCCGCGCTCATCAGTTCTTTGGCGCGCGTGGCCGCGGCGATGTTCACGCCGGCGGCTGCATAGGCGTCAGACATGAGGTGCTCCATCTTGGGATTGTAGATTTTGGATTTGAGATTTTAGATTTTCGGCATGGTTCAGGTCGGGTGTTCTAGCTCGACAGGTGCTCCACACCTCCACAGCTCCACACCTCTACAGAACCGGTCCGGGGATCTGGAGAGCTGTGGAAGTGAAGGCTGAATTGTCACGTGAGTTTGAACCATGCCTAAAAATCCAACAGGCATTATGCCATCTCCAGGGCCGCCAGCAGGCGCATATAGGCCTCGCTCTGGGCCTTGAAGACGTGTTGCACCTGCACGGTGCTGATGCTCACCGCCCCCACCGCGCGCAGGTGATCCACCGCGGGCAGCAGTTCCTCCTGGGGCACGACGACGTTCACTGCGAACCACTGCGGCGCGCTGCCCTCACCGGCGTATTTGCTCCACACCGGAGCAATCGTCGGCCCCTGCAGGCCGGCGAGTTCCACCCGCGCGGTCACCCGGCGTCCCACGCTCTCGACCGACTCGCCTGTGAGATTGGCGGTAAGCGAGTAGAACTGCCGCCCGCGCCGGCGCGCCTCGATCAGTTCCAGCAACTGGCGCACCAGCCCCAGTTTCTCGGCGTCGCCGCGCAGGGTGCGCCGGCTCCCCACCAGCACGGCCTGCGAACCGAGGAGCGGCCCGCCGACGATCTTCAGTTTGTTGTCGCGGATGGCGGTGCCGGTCTCGGCGATATCGGCGATCATATCGGCATAGCCCAGGCCGGGGGCGGCTTCCGTGGCCCCGTGAGAGAGCACGATCTCGAAGGCGGTGATCCCCTGACCGGCGCAGAAGCGGCGCACAATCGTGGGGTACTTGGTGGCGATACGCAGCCGGCGCCCCTGGGCGCGCAGTTCCGCCGCCAGATCCGCCAGATCCTCCCAGGTGTGCACATCCACCCAGCCCTGGGGCACGGCAAAGACCAGTTCCACGCGCCAGAAGCCCAGGTCGTCGAAGAGCACCAGCAGATCCTCGTCGTCGCCGCGCTGCTCCACAACCAGATCGTAGCCGGTGATGCCGATGTCAATCGAACCTTCGGCGACTTTCTCGACGATATCGGCGGGGCGATGCAGCAGCACCTCGGTGTTGGGAAGACCCCGTAGCGCGGCGGTGTACTGGCGCGGATTGGCCCGCACCACGCGCAGGCCGCAACTGTCGAGCAGCGCCAGGGCGCTTTCGTAGCCGGAGCCTTTTGAGGGGAGCGCGAAGCGTAGCATGAGCACCTGCGTTCTCGGTAGCCGGTTGGCGGTTGCCCCGGCCCCGGCGGGGGACGACCGGGGCGCGGCGGCGCCAGGCGTATCACCCGGACTCCGGGGGGCGGGGCGCGGCGGCGCTTCCCCCGGTCATCTCCTGCCACCAGGCGGCGGTCAAGGCTTCAAAGTCATCGCCGTAGCGCGCCGTGAGGCTCTGGTAGCGCTCGCGGCGTTGCGCGTAGAGGGCCTGGAGCGGCGCGGGATCGCCGCTGGCCAGCAAGCGTTCGACGGCGCTCACGATCCGTTCCAGGGCCAGGGTCAGGACGCTGTTGCCCAGCGAAGCCGAGGCGGTGCCCCGCGGATCGCGGCCCAGGACGGAGTCGCCGAGCGGGTCGAGCGGGCCGGCGCCCAGGGCCTCCATCTTGATCAGGTCGGGGCGCAAGGCGAGCAGGACCGAACTTTCCCAGAGCGCCCCGTGATCGAGCATGTCATCGTCCACCAGCGCCAGGGGTGGAACGGCCAGCACCAGCAGGTGATGGTCGGCCAGCGCCCGTTCGGCGGCATCGATCAGCAGCAATTCGTGCCCCGGCGAATAGTGCCCGCTGATCACCACCACCACGCGCCAGCCGTTCCCCGCCAGTGCCGCCAGGCTCTCGGCGAGCAAGGTCCGCAGCGTGGTGGCGCTCAACCCCAGCGACACCCCGGGGTGGGGCAGCGCCAGAGGCCAGGTCATCGCGGGCAGCAGCACTCCGCCCGTGCGTTTGACGGCGCGCTCGGCAAGCGCCTCGGCGACGATCGTGTCCAGCCCCAGGGGCAGGTGGGGGCCATGCCGGGTCAGCCCGCCCCAGGGGAGGTAGGCCGCCGGGGCGCGCGCGCGCAGGGCGGCGAGGTCGTCGGGGCGCAACTCGCTGTATCGCCCCCAGGATGGGCTGTCGTTCATAGCTTCCAACCAGCCGTCTATGCGGCTCGCGCCGCACC
>DAOTYR010000089.1:0-4982 GCA_034434655.1 Chloroflexaceae bacterium | reverse complement strand
CTCGCCCGCGCCGGCGGGCTTCGCATCCCATAGCTGAGGGCGTATGGTCGTTGAATACATCATCCGCTCTAGGCCGCGCCGGCGGCCTTCGCCTCCCCTAGCCGAGGGCTTCAGCCCCACGGCCAGCCCGGCATAGTCGTTGAATACATCATCCGCTCTCGCCCGCGGGCTTCGCATCCCATAGCTGAGGGCGTATGGTCTTTGAATACATCATCCGCTCTAGGCCGCGCCGGCGGCCTTCGCCTCCCCTAGCCGAGGGCTTCAGCCCCACGGCCAGCCCGGCATACCGGATGCATTGCTCAACGACCATGAGCCCCACGGCCAGCCCGGCATACCGGATGCATTGCTCAAAGACCATCAGGCTCCCGGCGGGAGCCTGGCCGCGCGCGCCGCGTGGCGCGGTGAACGGCATTGCTGAAGCGCAACTGTTGTTGCTCGAACATTGGGAAACGCGAAATGCGTGTGGAGTATCTTACCGCTTTTGGCAGAATCTGTCAAAAACAGAGTTACGCGGTAGAGGGGTGTGGGGAGGCATCGCCTCCCCGCACCCCTCTTGCCCGCCCGCGGCGGCCAGGCGGCCTGGTGGAGGGCCGCAGGTCCTCCATCCCTCTCTGCCCGAAGCCGACCGCGTCAGTCCCGTCAAAAAGCGCAGGGGATGGAGGAAACCAGGTTTCTCCCATCCCCTGCCGGATGGAGCGGGGCCGGGAGGCTTGACCCTCCCGGCCCCCTCCCCGGCGTAACTCCGGTTATCTGAACCGCACTACTCGTGCGTTGGTCCCCAGTTCTCGGGGGTGCGCCACAGGCTGGAGAGGGTCAGTTCGCGCACGTAGAGCAGTTCCTTGGGCAGCCGGTCGTAGAGCTTGATGAACAGTTCCTCGTGGAGCAGGATCTCGTGCCGCCAGGCTTCAACGTCGATGTGCATGAGTTTCTCGAACTGCTCACGGCTGAAGTCCAGCCCGCGCCAGTCGAGATGGTCGTAGGTAGGGAGCCAGCCAATCGGGCTTTCGACGCTGAAGGCCTCGCCGTGGGCGCGCTGCACGATCCACTTGAGCACGCGCATGTTTTCGCCGAAGCCAGGCCAGATGAACTTGCCGTTTTCGTCCTTGCGGAACCAGTTGACGCCAAAGATGCGCGGCGGGTTGAAGATCTCGCGTCCAAGCTGCAACCAGTGGTTGAAGTAATCGGCCATGTGGTAGCCGGCGAAGGGCAGCATCGCGAAGGGGTCGCGCCGGACCACGCCCTGCTGGCCGAAGGCGGCCGCTGTGGTCTCTGAGCCCATCGTGGCGGCCAGGTAGACCCCGTAGTTCCAGTTGAAGGCCTGGTAGACCAGGGGCACGGTGGTGCTGCGGCGCCCGCCGAAGATGAAGGCTTCGATGTGCACGCCTTTGGGGTCGTCCCAGGCGGGGTCGAGCACCGGGTTGTTGATCGCCGGGGCGGTAAAGCGCGCGTTGGGGTGCGCGGCGGGCGTGGTGCTCTCTGGCGTCCAGTCGTTGCCGCGCCAGTCAATCAGGTGGGCCGGCTTCTCTTTGGTCATACCCTCCCACCACACGTCGCCGTCGTCGGTAAGGGCCACGTTGGTGAAGATGGTATCGCGCTTGCAACTCTCCATCGCGCTGGCGTTGGTATCGTAGGAGGTGCCGGGAGCCACGCCGAAGTAGCCCGACTCGGGGTTGATCGCGTAGAGCTTGCCGTCCTTATCTGGCTTGATCCAGGCGATATCATCGCCCACGGTGGTCACTTCCCAGCCCTCGTCCTGGAACGCCTTCGGCGGCTGGAGCATGGCGAAGTTGGTCTTCCCGCAGGCCGAGGGGAAGGCGGCCGCCACATAGGTCTTGCGCCCGGTCGGGTCCTTGACGCCCAGGATGAGCATGTGCTCGGCGAGCCAGCCCTCCTGCCGCGCCATCACCGAGGCGATGCGCAGGGCGAAGCACTTCTTGCCCAGCAGGGCGTTTCCGCCGTAGCCCGAGCCATAGCTCCAGATCGAACGCTCTTCGGGGTAGTGCACGATATACTTGACGTTGGGGTTGCAGGGCCAGGGCACATCCTTCTGGCCAGGCTCCAGCGGCGCGCCGACGGTGTGAGCGCAGGGAACGAACTCGCCGTCCGCGCCGAGAACATCATAGACCGCCTTGCCCATGCGGGTCATGATCCGCATGTTCACCACTACGTAGGGCGAATCGGTAATTTCGATACCAATATGGGAGATCGGCGAGCCCAGCGGCCCCATGCTGAAGGGGATGACGTACATGGTCCGGCCGCGCATCGATCCGGTGAACAGCCCGTTGAGGATCTCCTTCATCTCCCTCGGGTGCATCCAGTTATTGGTCGGCCCGGCATCAGCCTTGGAGAGTGAGCAGATAAACGTGCGATCCTCGACCCGCGCGACGTCGCTGGGGTCCGAACGGGCGAGAAAACAGTTGGGCCGCTTCTCGGGGTTGAGCCGGATGAAGGTTCCGCTCTCGACCATCTGCTCGCAGAGCCGGTCGTATTCCTCCTGTGACCCGTCACAGAAGTGCACCGCGTCAGGCTGGCACAGCGCGGCCATCTCTCTCACCCATTCCTTGAGCCGCTCGTGCCTGATGTACTCCGGAAACGAGATGTCCACCTGTTTTACCGCCACTGGAGTGCTCATGCCTACCTCCCTGCGCTGATACTGCTGCCGCTTCGCTGCATGGCATACTCGGGGTGATCTTCCGTGAATGCGACAATGATACCACACTCGCGCGCCTGATTTGCGGGGAAAAAAGTCACGCATTATACTGAATGTCGCAACCGCAACCGTTTGTGAGGGAACGATACCGGTTGGAGGGCGCGGGGAGGTGGAGCCGCCCTTCGCGCCTCCCCCGATGGGAGGGGGCGACAGGCCGCGCGGTGAAAGTGTGTCTAACGTGAAATAGGCTGCCGGAGCAGGGGCATGGGGAAACCGGGTTTCCCCATGCCCCCACCCGCGGGAGGGTGTGTGAGGGCGCAGCCCTCCCAGGAAGTATGTTCATCCGGTCGGTGTGCGGCGGAGCCACATGGAGGGCTACCGTGAACATGGGGGAACCAGGTTCCCCCATACCCCCGCCCGCGGGAGGGCCAGGCCCTCAGGCCGGGGGATGGGGAAACCGGGTTTCCCCCGCCCCGCCCGCGGGAGGGTGTGGGAGGGCTTCGCCCTCCCAACAACAAACTTAGTTTTCATTGCGGCGGTGTGCGGCGGAGCCGCATGGAGGGCTACCGTGAACATAGGCTGCTCACCTACGCGCAGGCGGCGCTGAACCCCCCCTCCTAACCTCCCCCCGCTGGGGGGAGGAGCCGGACTCCCTCCCCCCAGCGGGGGGAGGGCTGGGGAGGGGGGCCGTCACCGTGCCCGCGCAGCCGCGACGCGGGCGGGCCGCCCGCGCTCCCAGGCCATGTTCATCGGGCGGTGTGCGCGAATCGCATGGACGGCTGAGGTGAACATTCGCCCTCGGCGAGGGGGATGGGGAAACCGGGTTTCCCCATCCCCCGCCCCGCAGGGGCATGGGGAAACCGGGTTTCCCTATGCCCCTGCGGGAGGGTGTGGGAGGGCTGCGCCCTCCCAGGAAGGAGGAAAGCACCCGACCATGCTCAGGATCGATCTCAACTGCGACTGCGGCGAGAGTTTTGGCGTCTGGTCCCTCGGCGACGATGTGGCCGTGCTGCCCCACGTGACCTCGGCCAATGTGGCCTGCGGCGCCCACGCGGGCGATCCCGAGGTGATGCGGCGCACCGTGCGGCTGTGCCGCGCCCTGGGGGTGGCCGTGGGCGCGCACCCCGGCTTCCCCGATCTGCCCGGCTTCGGGCGCCGCCCGCTGCCGCTGACGCCGTCCGAGGTCGAAACCAGCGTGCTGGCCCAGATCGGCGCGCTCCACGCCATTGCCCGCGCCGAGGGTGTAGAGTTGCGCCATGTCAAGCCCCATGGCGCGCTGTACAATCTGGCGGCGCAGACGCCCGCCATCGCCGAGGCCATTGCCCGCGCGGTGGCCGCCTTCAGCCGCGACCTGATCCTGGTCGGGCTGGCCGGCTCGGCGCTGGTGGAGGCCGGCCTCTCCGCCGGGCTGCGCGTGGCTCGCGAGGCCTTCGCCGACCGGGGCTATGCCGCCGATGGGTCCCTGCTCCCCCGCGACGCGCCAGGGGCGCTCATCCTCGACCCGCAGCGGAACCTGGCCCAGGCGCTGAGCATCGTCACCACGGGTCAGGTGACCGGCCCGGAGGGGCGGCCCATTCCCGTGGTCGCCGAGACGCTCTGCGTCCACGGCGATACGCCCGGCGCCGCTGAGCGGGCCGCCGTGCTGCGCCAGGGCCTCCTCGCGGCGGGGATCGAGGTGCGGGGGATGTAGGGGGTGGTGCGCTATGCAGTCGCCTCCCGGCGGGGTGGTATGAAGGGCCGCGCTCGCGGGCTGCGCCCTCCCACATCCTCCCACGCGTGGGAAGCAGGGGGAAACCAGGTTTCCCCATACCCCCTGCGTGAGGGCCAGGCCCTCCTGCGGGCGGGGGTATGGGGGAACCTGGTTCCCCAGCCCCCTGCGTGAGGGCCAGGCCCTCCTGCGGGCGGGGGTATGGGGGAACCTGGTTCCCCCATGTTCACCTCAGCCGTCCATGCGGCTCCGCCGCACAACGACAGGATGAAAATAGGTTCTTCTTGGGCGGGCTACGCCCTCCCAAACCCTCCCAGGGGGGGGGGCCTGGGGGCGCGGGACGGAGGCCCGCGTCCGCTGAGGGATGGGGAAACCCCGTTTCCCCACCCCCCTCGCCGAGGGCTTATGTTCACGTTAGGGCCAACATTGGAGAGGTGTGGGAGGCGAGGCCGAACCCTTGTGGAACCATCACGTTGATTCGATATCTGGCGCACCGACTATGACTTTCGTCGGGCGCTTCCCACCCCTGGGTGAGGCGGCGCTGCTGGCTGAGGCGCTCACCGCCGACCACGAGGCGGCCAATCGGGCGGCCCTTGTGGCCGCCGCCGCCCTCGAAGCCGCGCC
>DAOTYR010000088.1:0-2332 GCA_034434655.1 Chloroflexaceae bacterium | reverse complement strand
GGTGTGCGGCGTGGCCGCGGAGACGGCTGCTGGGAGAGCAAGCAATGGCCCGTATAGGGATTTACGGCGCGACAGGATACACCGGCTTCGAGTTGATCAGCCTCCTGACACGACACCCCGAGGCGCAGATCGCCTTCGCGACGGCCCGCTCGGCGGCGGGGCAGCGGCTGAACGATGTGTTTCCCACTTTCATTGACCTGCCGCTGGTCGGCGTCGAAGAAGCCCAACTGAACGGCGTGGACCTCGTCTTCACCTGCCTGCCCCACGGCGCGCCGGAGTTGATCCCCCTGGTGCGGCAGGCGCTCGAACGGGGCGTGAAGGTGATTGACCTCTCCGACACCTTCCGCCTGCGTGACCCGGAGGATTACCTGCGGCGACGCGGGCGCGCGCACCCCGCCCCCGACCTGCTCGCCGAGGCGGTCTATGGGCTGCCGGAGTTGCACCGCGAGCGCATCCGCGCCGCGCGTCTGGTCGCGAACACCGGCTGCTACCCCCTGACGGCCATTCTGCCCCTGTGGCCCCTGGCGCGCGCCGGGCTGATCGCTGATCGGACGGTGATTGTGGACAGCAAGTCGGGCGTGTCGGGGGCCGGGCGCTCCCTCTCGCTCCGCACCCACTTCGGCGAGACCCACGAGACCTTCAGCGCCTACAGTGTCGGGCGCGCGCACCGCCACCTCGGCGAGATGGAGCAGGAGACCGGGCTGCACATCATTTTCGCGCCGCACCTGCTGCCGGTCTATCGCGGCATCCTCTCCACCATCTACGTCACCCTGCGCCCGGACACCGGCCTGGCGGAGGCGCGGGCGGCCTACGCGATCTTCGCCGATGAACCGTTCATCAAGCTGCTGCCCGAGGGCCGCCTGCCCGAGTTGCGCCATGTGCAGCAGACGATGTACCTGGCCATTGGCCTGCAACCGGTAGAGCCGGAGACGGGCCGCTACATCATCGTCGCCACGGTGGACAATTTGCTGAAAGGGGCCTCGGGGCAGGCGGTGCAGAATATGAACCTGATGCTGGGCCTCCCGGAGACAATGGGGCTGCGTTGAAGCCGGTGGAGCTGCGGGTTGTTCCTGGGGGGGCTTTGCCCTCCCAACCCCTCCCACCGGGTGGGAGGACGGGGAAACCGGGTTTCCCCATCCCCCTGCGAGGCGGGGGCGTGGGGAAACCGGGTTTCCCCACGCCCCTGGGGCCTATGTTCACGTTAGAGCCTTCTCGGTTTCCCGATCAAAAATGTGCATCTTCTCCATATCGAGAACGATCTCCAGGGGTTCGCCGGTGCGGGCCGTGGTGCGCGGGTCGAGCCTGCCGATAAACTCGCGGCCGCTGTTCTCCACATAGGCGTAGACCTCGGAACCCATGGCCTCGGTCAGGTTCACCTGCACGGTGAGCTTCGCGCTCTCGTCCACGCCGCGGGCCACGTAATGGGCGTCGTGCACGTCCTCCGGACGAATGCCGAAGTAGACATCCTTGCCCACGTGGCTGCCGACCCGCTCCAGCATAGCCTGCGGCACCGGCACGATGAAGTCGTGGCCGACCACGACGCTTACCCCGCCGTTCAGGCGCTCGAGGCGAGCCTCGAAGAAGTTCATCGAGGGGCTGCCGATGAACCCGGCGACGAACATGTTCGCGGGGTGGTCGTAGAGGTGCTGGGGCGTGTCCAACTGCTGGAGAATGCCATCGCGCATCACTGCGATCCGCGAACCCATGGTCATCGCCTCGGTCTGATCGTGGGTCACGTAGATGAAGGTGGTCTTGAGGCGCTGGTGCAGCTTGGAGATCTCGGCGCGCGTCTGCACGCGCAGCTTGGCATCGAGGTTGGAGAGCGGCTCATCCATGAGAAAGACGGCGGGGTCGCGCACAATGGCCCGCCCGAGGGCGACGCGCTGCCGCTGGCCGCCGGAGAGGGCCTTGGGCTTGCGGTCCATCAGATGGCCGATGGAGAGCATCTCGGCGGCTTCTTTGACCCGCCGTTCGATCTCTTGCTTCGGCACCTTGCGCAGCTTCAGGCCGAAGGCCATATTCTCGTACACGCTCATATGCGGGTAGAGGGCGTAGCTCTGGAAGACCATGGCGATGTCGCGGTCCTTGGGCGGCACATCGTTGACCACCCGGTCGCCGATCCAGATCTGGCCTTCGGTAATCTCCTCCAGGCCGGCCAGGCAGCGCAGGGCGGTGGACTTGCCACAACCCGAGGGGCCGACCAGCACGAGAAACTCGCCGTCAATAACGTCGAGATTGAGGTCCTTGAGCACGGTGACTTCGCCAAACCGCTTCCAGACATGATCGAACTTGATGCCGGCCATGGGATCGGTATCCTCCTTTGAAATCGATT
>DAOTYR010000087.1:0-13737 GCA_034434655.1 Chloroflexaceae bacterium | reverse complement strand
TGAGATCATCCGATCCCGACTTGACATACCGGGGTAAAGCGTGTTACAACAGACGCAACATCAATTATCCTGAGGTAAAAATAGATGGCAAAGTCACTCTCCCTGATCGGGATCTCCGGTTCCCGCGTGGGCCAGTCCATCGTCTTCTCGGCGCGCAGCACGATCCTCGGGACCGACCCGGAGTGCGGGGTGGTGCTCCAGGATCGACTGATCCTCCCCCGCCACGCCGAGTTCCGCGTCGCCCTGGAACGCTGGTTCGTCATCTCGCTGGATCCGCGGGCGGCCATCTTCGTCAATGGCCAGCCGGTGACCGGGCAGCAGCGGGTGGAACACGGCAGCCTGATCACCCTGGGCGCCACGACCTTCAAGGCGGCGATCGGCGAGTTTGAGCGTGCCGTGGGAGAGACGCGCGTTCAGGGGCGGTCCGAGCCGCAGGGCCGCGAGGACTGGTGGCGCGATTAGGCAACCCCGCAAAGGCAAAGGAGCGGTTGGCGATGCCCCCTACCTGGGGTAGCTGATGCCATGACCCGGACGTCGGGGCGGGTTCCGCACCTGACCTGGCCTGACCGTTAAAAAGGGGGGGTGGGAACCCAGGGTTCCCCACCCCCCTTCCCGTTGGAGCAACCGGCCTGCTTCACCAACGTCGAATTACCCCTCGCCGGCGGCCCAGATATGGAAATCGCGGGTGATGTTGCGGGTAAAACCGTTGATCATGTGCGTCATCTTGAACTCCATCGAGCGCTCGCCGAGCGCCTGAAGGAAGCTCAGCGGCATGAGTCGCAGCACGCCGGGGATGGGGATGCTCATCTCGATGTCAACGGTGTATTCGACCATAGTGCCGTTGGGTTCGGGGAAGAAGACGGCCTCGGCGCAAAGCGCGCCGGCAAAGACCAGCCCCGACAGCGTGTGGCGGGGGCCGTCGTGCGCGGGGACGATGCGAATGATGCGCCCGGGATCGATCTGCAGTTGCAGGTCGAAGATCGCCGCCATGCTGTGGCCGTGGCCATCGGTGGCGCCGACGATCAGCCGGTAGCGCTCGGGGCCGTAGACACGGCAGTCCAGGGCGTCGGGCAAGAGCCGGAAGACCGCCGGCACATCGAGGAAGTATTCGTAGGCCAGATCCAGCGGCGCATCAAAATGGAAGATATGGCTTACCTGCCCGCCCAGATCGATGTATCGCTCGTGTGTGGCCATCGATGGATTGGCGGAGCGCGACGGCTGCATGCGAGACTCCTCGCTAGCCCAGGCGGCGGAGGAACGCCGTCGCCGGAACGAACCTTGCATATATGTCACGCAGTGACAGCCTTGAGTATAGCACGCGGGGCAGTGTTATGCAACATGAAGCAATGCTACAAGCGTCCGCGTTGACTTTTCTCCGTTCAGCACATACAATACCAATAGCGTGGTCATACCACAGGGGTTCAGATTGCCCCACAGACCCCCATGCGGCTCGCGCCGCACCCCGACGGGATGAACATACGATTGCTCCTGGGAGGGCTACGCCCTCCCAGACCCTCCACCGGGTGGGGGCATGGGGAAACCGGGTTTCCCCACACCCCTCTTCAAGAGCCTATGTTCATGTTAGGAAACTCAACCACCGGCTACGAAGGGTGGTTGAGTTGGTGGGAAGAGCTCAACCGTGCGCAGACGTTGTCTAAGGAGCGTGCCATGAGTAACCAGCCGGTTGGCAATACGAACGGGATCTTTTCGCTGTTCTTTCGCGAGGCCGGTCTCTTCTGGGAGCAAGCCTTCCGGTGGGCCAATGAACAGGCGAAAGAGGACCGGCTCCTGACGCTGGAGGAGGATCGGCGGCGTGTGGCCGAGGCCGAGGCCCGTCGCGCCGAGGCCGAGGCCCGCCTGCTCGAGCAGGCGCGTCTGGCCCGGCAGGCCGGCGTGGACGTGGACGCGCTGCTGAAGGAGTTTCGCCGCCAGTAGTGCCAAAGCAGCGGCTGCGCCGCCGCTTTGGCCTTACCCACGCCGCGGGCGGAACAACACAACGAATGCGGAGAGGCTATGCCTCTCCGCATTCGTGTTCTCCAGACGATACCGGGGTTATCCGGCGTCCAGAAAGCGGGCCGCCAGGGCGGGCAGTTGCTTCAGCGGGCCGGTGCGGACGCGGGTGTGGGGGAGCGAGGCGAGGAACTGCTGGCCATAGCGCTTGGTCAGCAGGCGCCGGTCGAGGCAGACGACGATGCCCCGGTCCTCGGCGCTGCGGATGAGGCGCCCGAAGCCCTGCTTGAAGCGCAGGATGCTCTGCGGCACAGCGTACTCGCCGAACGGGTCGGCGCAACGCTCGCTCCGCGCGGCGAAGATCGGGTCGCTGGGCACGCTGAAGGGCAATTTGGCAATCACCAGCACCGAGAGGGCCTCACCGACCACGTCCACCCCTTCCCAGAAACTGGTTGTCCCCAGCAACACGGTGCGTGGCGAGTCCTTGAAGCGTTCGAGCAAGGCGCGCCGGCTACCGTCGATCCCCTGGCCGAGCACGGCAATCTCATGCTCCTCCAGCGCCTCCTGGATGGCGGCGTAGGTCTGCTTGAGGGCCCCATTGGCGGTGAAGAGCGCCAGGGTGCGCCCGCCAGCGGCGACGCACAACTCGATCAGCGCCTGCTCCACCGCCTGCTGGTAGCCGCGCTGGTTCGGCTCGGGGATGTCGTCGGGGATGTACACCAGGGCCTGGCGCTGGTAGTCGAAGGGCGACTCGAGCAGCAGTTCTGCGGCCTCGGGCAGCCCGATGCGGCTGCTCACGAAGGCGAAGGAGCCTTCGATGGTCAGGGTCGCCGAGGCCAGGATGCTGGTTTGCTTCTGAGCGAACAGTTGGGCCCGGAGGATCTCGGCGACGCTGAGGGGCGCGGCGGTGAGCGTCAGGGTGTCGCGCAGGCGCTCGTGAGTGAGCCAGGTGATGCTCTCCTCGTCGCCGAATATGATATGGCCGGTGCGCACCCGGACGTCGGTGGCGAAGCGGCGCAGGTGCTCGGCCCGCAGGAGCAGTTCATCGTAGCCGGGCAGGTCCTCAGGTTCGATGTCGCGCAGCAGGCTCTCGAGCTTGCCGAGCGCGTCGCCGATGACGGTGAGCGCATCGGTGAGATTGGTCCAGGCGGCTTCGATCTCCTGCCAGACGGAGCGCTGGCGCACCTGCGGCGTGATGCGCAGGCGCGGGTCGTACTGGGTCTCGTTGCTTTCGCCGGCCATAAAGGCACTCAGGCGATTGAAGCAATCGTAGACCGCGGCGCGGGCGCGCTCCAGGGTCGGGCGCAGGTGCAGCACGATCTGCTCGACCTGGTGGTGCACGCGCTCATCGGCGAGGCCCTCGCGCAGGCGGGCGGGCAGGTCGGCCAGCAGGCCACTGACCAGTTGCGCCCCGCCTTCCAGAAAGATAGCGTCGAGAAAGCCCAGCAGGGCGGCCTGGTCAACGCTGAAGCTGAGTTGATCGGTGGCGACATCTTCCAGATTATGGGCTTCGTCAATGATCAGGTGGTCGTAGGGTGGCAGCACGTTGGTCTGGGCGGCCAGATCGGCGATCAACAGGGCATGGTTGACCACGACGATGTGCGCGGCCTCGGCCATGCGGCGGGCCTTGAAGAAGAAGCACTCGCGGAAATGGGCGCAACGGGGGCCGGTGCAGGTCTCGGGCGTGACATTGACACGGCCCCAGGCGGCGTGTTCGCGTTCCACCAGCAGCAGTTCGGCACGGTCGCCAGTGCTGGTGGTGGGCAGCCAGAGCTGCACCTTGAGCAGCGCCCGCACCTCGTCAGGGGTGAGGTTCTCGTGGCGGCGCAGTTCGTGGTAGCGTTTGAGACACAGGTAGTTGCCCCGGCCCTTGAGCAGCGCCGCGGTGAAGGGCGGATCATGGCGGGCATCGGCGCCGGCGGCCATGATCCGCTGCAAGGTGGGGATGTCCTTGAAGAAGAGTTGATCCTGGAGATTGATCGTATTGGTTGAGATCACCACCCGTTCGCCGCGGGCGGCGGCAAAGAGCGCGGCGGGGGCCAGGTAGGCCAGGCTCTTGCCGGTGCCAGTGCCGGCCTCGACCAGCAGCGCGTCGCCCTGGTTAAAGGCGCGCGCCACGGCGCGGGCCATCTCGACCTGGGAGGGGCGCGGTTCGTAGCCCGGGAAGTGCTGGCCGAGGGGACCATCGGGGGCGAAGAAGGCGGCGATCCGGGCGAGATCCAGCGGGCGCGCGTTCCCGGTGGGCTTGAGAGGCGCGGGCTCATCGGCGGCCCCGCGCTCCTGGCGGGCGCGGCGCGGCGCGTCGCTGAAGGCCCGCTGCATGCGTCCGCGCAGCGCCTCCACAAAGAGATCGCGCATGGGAAAGGGCACCTGCCGGGTCAGGCGCACGATCTCGCTGAGGTCATCGAGCTCGAGGGCGAGGATGCGCTGGAGCAGGTGAGTAAAGACCTGCGCCGCGACCAGGGCGTCGTTGAGGGCGCGATGATCCTCAGGGTGGGCGATGCCCAGGTGATCGGCCAGGGCGCCGAGGCGGTAGATCGGCGCCTGGGGCACCAGCAGCGTCGCCAGTTCGAACGTATCGTAGACCGGCTGGGCGAAGTTCATCCCCTGGGCGCGGAGCATGCCCAGGTCGAAGTTCACCGAGTGCCCAACAATAGGATGGCTGCCGATAAAGCGGGCCAGGTCGGCGCCGATGGCATTGAAGCGTGGGGCGCGGGCCAGATGCTCGGGCGTGATGCCGGTCAGGCGGGTGATCTTGAGGGGCAACGACTGGCGGGGGCGCACGAACTGGCTGTAGGTCTCCAGCACCTCATCGCCCCGAAAGCGGACGGCGGCAACCTCGATGATCTCGTCCACCCCGGCGACCAGGCCGGTGGTCTCGACATCGAGGGCAACGTAGATGCGATCATTCATGTGTTTCGCGCGGCGAAGACGGCGCCCGGGGTAAACATGAGTTTGCGCTGCGCGGCCCTCCTCCTGGGCAGCTTTCAAGGGTAGGGTTTTTGAATCGGTGGGCTTGCTCTCGGCATCTAGAAGCGGAGACCGGCATCCTCGGCGCCAATCGCTTTTTTGCGCATTGGAATGCGCTCCACCGAAAAACCCTACCCTTGAGAGCTCCTGGGCAGGTGGGAAACCTGGTTGCGCTCCCTTGCTCCGACCGGCAGCCAATAAGTTGCATTATACCCGATTGCGGCGGATCTGACGGGCCATCCACGGCTTGCGCCAGATACGTGTTCACCTTGTTCCTGGGAGCGCGGGCAGCATGCCCGCATAGATGCGACGAGGGCGGGACGCCCTCGCTCCCAGACGCGTGGGGTACCCCAGGTGTGCACAGTTACTGCGCCAGGCTGATTGCAAGAAACGGCCTTCCCCGCTATAATACAGCAAATCCCCACGACATCCACACCAGGCTCGTCCGGCGACAGGACGAGCGGGAGCAGCATGATGGCAGGCAGCAACGGCGCCACCTTGCCGGATCCGCAGATGGAGATCGATGGCGTGAGCCTGAGCTTTGGCGGGGTTCGCGCGCTCACCAATGTTAGCTTCAATATCTATCCCGGCACCATCCAGGCGATCATCGGCCCGAACGGGGCCGGCAAGACCAGTCTGCTGAACTGCATCAGCGGCCTCTACAAGCCGCAGCAGGGGCAGATCCGCTTCGAGGGCCGGAACCTCATCGGCCTTGCCCCTCACCAGATCGCCCGCCTGGGGATCGCCCGCTCCTTCCAGAATATCGAACTCTTCCGCCACATGACCGTGGTGGACAACCTGATGCTCGGTCGCCATGTGCATATGCGGGGCGGCGTGCTGAGCGGCGGCCTGTACTGGGGCCGCGCCCAGCGCGAGGAGATCGTCCACCGCGAGGCGGTCGAGCAGGTGATTGACCTGCTGGAGATCCAGGCCATTCGCAAGAAGGTCGTCGGCGCGCTGCCCTATGGTCTCCAGAAGCGGGTGGAACTGGGGCGGGCGCTGGCTATGGCCCCGCGCCTGCTGCTGCTCGACGAACCGATGGCCGGCATGAACAGCGAGGAAAAAGAGGACATGGCCCGCTTTATCCTCGACATCAGCGAAGAGCAGCGCACCACCATCGTGCTCATCGAGCACGACATGGGGGTGGTAATGGATATCAGCGACAACGTGGCTGTGCTGGAGTTCGGCCAGTTGATCGCCTACGGCACACCCGCCGAGGTCAAGGCCAACCCGAGGGTGATTGATGCCTACCTGGGGCGCGAGCACGCGGCGTGAGCAAGGGCGGCAGCATCGGCGCAGCCCTTGCGCAGGGGCGTGGGGAAACCCGGTTTCCCCACACCCCCGCCCGCGGGAGGATTTTGGAGGGCGCAGCCCTTGCGCAGGGGTCTGGGGAAACCGGGTTTCCCCAGACCCCCACCCGGTGGGAGGGTCTGGGAGGGCTGCGCCCTCCCAGGAAGAATCTTTGTTCATCCCGTCGGTGTGCGGCGCAGCCGCATGGATGGCTGATGCTATTCGTATAGTACCGTAAAGGCGCGGTTCGTATGAGTGATTGGACCCTTCCCCGCCTGTTGATGCACAAGGCCGAAACACTGGGAGACAAGGTCGCCCTGCGCGAGAAGGACTTCGGCATCTGGCAGACCGTGACATGGCGCCAGTTCGCCGACCACGTGCGGGCGTTCGCGATGGGCCTGCGGGCCCTCGGCCTGCAACGGGGCGATAAGGTGGCGATCATCGGCGATAATCGCCCCGAGTGGCTCTACGCCGAACTGGCCGCCCAGGCCGTCGGCGGGGCCTCGGTGGGCGTGTACCAGGACTCGGTGGCCAATGAGGTGAAGTACGTGCTGGCAGCCGCCGAGGCGCGGGTGATCGTGGTCGAGGATCAGGAGCAGGTTGATAAGATCATCGAGATCTGGCCCGAACTGTCCAACGTGCTCAAGGTGATCTACTACGAGCCCAAGGGGATGCGGGGCTACCGCGAACCTTACCTGGCCCATTTCCCCGATATCGAGGAGCTTGGACGGGCCTACGACAGCGCCCATCCGGGGCTGTTCGAGGCCGAACTGGCCCGGGGCCAGCCGGACGATGTAGCCATCCTCTCCACGACCTCGGGCACCACCGGCACGCCCAAACTGGCCATGCTGACCCACCGTAACCTGATCAGCCAGGGGGCCGGGCTGCTGGCGGTCGATCCGCTCGAACCCGACGATGAGTTCGTGAGCTTCCTGCCCCTGGCCTGGGTCGGCGAGCAGATGATCACCGTCGCCGCGGGTCTGCAATGCGGGTTCACGATCAATTTCCCCGAATCGTCCAGCACGGTGCAGGAGAACATCCGTGAAATCGGCCCGCGGGTGATGTTCTCGCCCCCGCGTATCTGGGAGAATATGCTCTCGCAGGTACAGGTGAAGATCCAGGATACCACGCGGCTCAAACGGGCCATGTACGAGTGGGCCATGCGCCAGGGCTACGCCATGGCCGACGCCCGCTTCAGCGGCAAGCCTCCTGGCCCGCTGCTGCGCCTGCAGTACGGCCTGGCGCGCCTGTGCGTCTTCGAGCCGCTGAAGGATCAGTTGGGGCTGCGCTTCCTCAAGCGGGCCTACACCGGCGGCGCGGCCCTCGGCCCCGATGTGTTCCGCTTCTACCACGCCCTCGGCGTCAACCTGAAGCAGGTCTACGGCCAGACCGAGAGCTCCGGCCTGAGCGTGATCCACCGCGACGGGCAGATCAAGTTTCAGACCGTGGGCACCCCGCTGCCCAACACCGAGATCCGCATCGCCGACAGCGGCGAGATCCTGGTCAAGAGTCCCTCGGTCTTCATCGGCTACTACAAGAACCCTGAGGCGACCGCCGAGACCCTGGTTGATGGCTGGCTCCACAGCGGTGACGCGGGCTACTTCGACGAGGACGGGCAACTGATCGTCATTGACCGGGCCAGGGACGTGATGACCCTCCACGACGGCACGAAGTTCTCGCCCCAGTTCATCGAGAACAAGCTGAAGTTCAGTCCCTTCATCAAGGAGGCGGTGGTCTTCGGCGGCGACTGGCCCTTCGTCACGGCAATGATCAACATCGACTTCGGCACCGTGGGTAAGTGGGCCGAAAGCCGGCAGATCTCCTACACCACCTACACCGACCTGGCCCAGAAGCCGCAGGTCTACGCCCTCATCCGCCGCGACGTCGAGCGCGCCAATGCCGATCTGCCCCCGGCAGCGCGGATCAGGCGCTTCCTCTTGCTGCACAAGGAGCTTGACGCCGACGATGGCGAACTGACCCGCACGCGCAAGGTGCGCCGGCGTCTGGTCGCCCAGCGTTACGAAGAGATCGTGGACGCGCTCTATGGCGACCAGAGCGAACTGGAACTGGAGACGACCATTACCTACCAGGACGGGCGCACGGCGCTGATCAAGACGCGGCTGCGGGTCGAGGAGCTGGAGGCGCCCCCCGCGCCCGCCGGCGAGCGTCAGCCGGCGCGGATGGCCATCGGCTAGGATCGCTGCCGGAGGACCGCGGGTCCTCTACCCCTCCTCGCCGGGAGGCGACCGCGTGCCTCTAACGTGAACATGGGGGAACCAGGTTCCCCCATACCCCCGCCCGCAGGAGGGTTTGGGTGGGCGCAGCCCTCCCAAGAACGACGTGCATCCCGTTGGCGTGGCGCAGGGGTCTGGGGAAACCAGGTTCCCCAGCCTCTCCACCCGGTCGGAGAGCGGGGGCGGACGCAGTTCCCACGCAGGGGTCTGGGGAAACCTGGTTTCTCCAGGCCCCCGCCCGCGGGCGGGTGTGGGAGGGCTACGCCCTCCCAGGAGCAACCTTTGACACCCGGTGATGTGTGGCGTAGCCGCATGGACGGCCGTTCTGCGAAAGAGCCTATGGAGAAACTCGTCCAACTCACGATGAGCGGGGTCGCCAACGGGGCGATCTTCGCCCTGGTGGCCCTGGGCTTCGTGCTGATCTACAAGAGCAGCGACGTGATCAACTTCGCCCAGGGTGAACTGCTGCTGATCGGCGCCTACCTGACCTACATGACCGTCGAGCAGATCGGCATCTGGTGGCCCGCGGGGGTGGTCGTGGCGGTGCTGCTGGCCGCGGTGGTCGGCGTGTTGATCGAAACCCTGGTGCTGCGCCCGCTGATCGGTGAGCCGGCCATTTCGGTGATCATGGTGACCATCGGCCTCTCATCGTTGCTCCGGGCGATCGTCGGGTCGATCTGGGGAGTGACGCCGCGCCCCGCGCCGCAGTTTCTGCCCCGCGATACGATGACGATCTTCGGCGCCAGTGTGGGCGTGGACAAGGTCTGGGCCATTTTCCTGGCCCTGGTGCTGTTTGGCGTGCTGACGCTCTTCTTCCGCTTCAGCCGCGAGGGCATCGCCATGCGCGCCGTGGCCGACGATCAGCAGGCCGCGCTGAGCATGGGCATCAGCGTGAAGCGGGTCTGGGCGGTAGCCTGGGCCATCGCGGCGGTGACGGCCGCGGTGGGCGGCATTCTGCTGATGAGCATCTTCGGCGGCGTGTCCGGCTCGATCGCCCGCGTGGGGTTGCTGGTCTTCCCGGTGGTGATCCTGGGCGGCCTCGATAGCATCCCCGGGGCGATCATCGGCGGGCTGATCATCGGCTTGCTGCAATCCTACGCCGGAGGCTACCTCCCGCCCGACCTGGGGATGGGCGAAGTGGTGCCGTTCATTATTCTGTTGCTGATCCTGCTCGTGCGCCCCTACGGGCTCTTCGGCCAGCGGTTCATCGAGCGAGTGTAGGAGGGGCGCGCGCCTATGCAAAGCGGGACCTTTCATACCACCTACGCGGCGGATATGGCCCTGCGGCCCTACTGGCCGCAACGGCTGCGGATCGCCCTCGTGCTGGCGGCCGTGCTGGTCTTTCCCTGGTTCGCCGACCGCTACTGGCTCAGTCTGGCCAATACGATCGCCATCGCCGCGATCGGGGCCATCGGGCTGAACATTCTGGTTGGCTATACCGGCCAGATCAGCATCGGGCAGGGCGGCTTCCTGGCGGTGGGGGCCTTCAGCGCCGGGTTGATGGCCGCCCGGCTCGATATGCCTATGTGGCTCACCGTGCCGATCGCCAGCCTGTTTACGGCGCTGGTGGGCGCCTTCTTCGGGCTGCCCTCGCTGCGCCTCAAGGGCCTCTACCTGGCGATTGCCACCCTGGCGGCGCAGGAGATCATCACCTGGGTGCTGACCCACGGCAAACTGCTCGGCATCGGCGAGTCGCTGTCGATCCCCCGCGCAACCAGCACCATCTTCGGCATCTCCATGACGGCGATCGGCAACCCCGATTTCGCCTTCTACTGGGTCACGGTGGGCTGTCTCATCGTGACGGCGATCTTTGTCAGCAACCTCTTCCGCAGCCGCGTGGGGCGGGCCTTCGTCGCCATTCGCGACCAGGACATCGCCGCCCAGGTGATCGGGGTGGACCTGTTTCGCTACAAGTTGCTGGCCTTCGCCACCTCGTCGTTTTTCGCCGGGCTGGCGGGGGCGTTGACTGCCCACTACCGCGGCATTATCTCGTGGGAACGTTTCACCATTGATACCAGCATCCTCTACCTGGCGATGATCATCATCGGCGGGCTGGGCAGCGTCTCGGGCGCGATCTACGGCGCGGCCTTCATCACCTTGCTGCCCGCGCTGCTCTCGAACCTGGCGCGCCTCCTGAGCGGGGCCGTGCCCCAGATCAACAGCTATCTGCCGTACATGCAGCAGGGCGCCTTTGGTCTGGCGATCATCCTCTTCCTGATCTTCGAGCCCGAGGGCATCGTCAAGATGTGGCGCAACGTCAAGGATTACTTCCGGTTATGGCCGTTCAGTTATTAGACCAGGGAGGACAGTATGGGCAACGACCAACGACGGTTCGGCATGCTGGCACTGTTGCTGGCGCTGGCGCTGGCGCTGGCCGCATGCGGCCAGCAGGCGCCCCCTACGGGCGGAACCACCGGCGGCGGAACCACCGGAACCGGGGCCACTTCGGCGCCTCCGGCCCCGAGCGGCGAGCCGATCAAGATCGGCGCGATCTTCGACCTCACCGGCGCGACGGCGGACGTGGGAACCCCCTATTCCAAGGGACAGATTGCCTACATTGATTGGCGGAACGCCAACGGCGGCGTGGCTGGCCGCCAGTTGCAACTGATCAGCCAGGACTATGCCTACGAGGTGCCGCGGGCGGAAGAACTCTACACTCAGTTCGTCACCCAGGACGGGGTCGTGGTCTTCTCGGGCTGGGGCACCGGCGATACCGAGGCGCTGAAGGGCCGCATCTCCGAGGATCAGATCCCCTTCATCTCGGCCTCCTACTCGGCGGAGCTTGCCGATCCGGCCAGGACGCCCTTCAACTTCCTGGTGGCCCCGACCTATTCCGACCAGATGATCATCGCCATGAAGTGGGCGCTGGAGGACTGGAAGGCGAAGGGCAATACCGGCGCGCCTAAGTTCGCCTATCTGTTCAACGACAGCCCCTTCGGGCGCTCGCCCCTGGCCGACGGCACCGCGTTCGCCCAGGCCAATGGCGTCGAAACGCCGCTCGAGGTGCCCTCGCCCCGCGGCGCCACCGATCTCACGCCCCAGTTGACCCAGATCCGCGATTTCGGGGCCAACTACGTCTTCTTGCAAAACGTCTCGACCCCCGCGGCTCTGGCCATCAAGAACGCCAGGAGTCTGGGCCTGGATATCCAGTTCGTCTGCCTGAACTGGTGCGCCAATGAACTGCTGATCAAGCTCGCCGGCGCCGATGCCGAGGGCGTGGTCGGCGCCATCCCCTTCGACCCCGCCGCCGAGGGGGCCAAAGTGGCCCTGGAGTTCGCCAAAGAGAAGGGGATTGACTACGGCGGCGCCACCAGCACCTTCGTCCAGGGATGGACGGCCATGTCCATCCTGGTGGCGGGGATCGAGAAGACGCTGGCCGATGGCAAGGAACTGACCGGCGAGAACATCAGGAACACGCTGCAGACTATGGGGGAGATCGACACCGGCGGCGTGACGCAGCCGATCGTCTTCACCGCAACCGACCACGCTGGCGCGAAGTCGCTGCGGCTGTTCCGGGTCGAGAACGGTACGTGGGTAGCGATCACCGATTTCATTTCGGCCCGGTAGGAAGCGAATGGGTATTCGTCCTCCGTCGGGGCGAATCATGACAGGGGATATTATCACAGTTGTATTTCGGCAGATGATCCGTTTCCGTCGGCGTAAACGCCTCGGCTAGCGCTTGCGAAGGCCACCTCCGTGGCCTGTGTAGCCCACGAAGGTGGGCTTTGCCCCCTGTAGCCGAGGGCTTTCAGCCCGACGGGGAGCGCACCTACAACTGTAGGAATACGCAGTCGCCTCCCGATGGGAAGGGGGGCCGCACGCCCGCTACGAACCACGTGTTGCTCGTTCCCCGCCCACGGCGGCCAGGTGGCCCGGCGAACCGCCACAGCGCCCCCGCCGCGGGCGGGGAAGCGGGGGATGCGGGGAGGCGAAGCCTCCCCGCACTCCTACCACGTACGTCCTGAGCGCTTCGCCCAGACCGCCCGGCGCGCAGAGGCAACAAACCATGCTATCCCTCAACAATATCGAGGTCATCTATAACGACGTGGTCCTGGTGCTCAAAGGGCTGTCGCTGGAGGTGCCGGAGGGCCGGATTGTCGCCGTGCTCGGCTCCAACGGCGCGGGCAAGAGCACGACGCTCAAAGCGATCTCCGGGCTGCTCAAGCCGGAGAACGGCGAAGTCACCGACGGCGAGATCCTCTTTCTCGACCAGCCCATCCATAAGAAGGACGCGGCGGAGATCGTGCGCATGGGCATCTTCCAGGTGATGGAGGGGCGGCGCGTCTTCGAGCACCTGACGGTGGAGGAAAACCTGCGCGCCGGGGCCTATACCCGCGGGATGGGCGGTTTTGCCCAGGATCTGGAACTGGTCTACAACTACTTTCCGCGTCTGAAAGAGCGCCGCAATCAGACGGCGGGCTTCCTCAGCGGCGGCGAACAGCAGATGCTCGCCATCGGGCGGGCGCTCATGGCCCGCCCCCGCCTGATTATGCTCGATGAACCTTCGCTCGGGTTGGCGCCCTTGCTGGTGGAAGAGATCTTCCGCATCATCAGGCGGATCAACAAGGAGCAGGGCACGACCATCCTGCTGGTGGAGCAAAACGCCCGTCTGGCCCTTGATTCGGCCGATCATGCGTATATCATGGAGAATGGGCGCATCGTCCTCGATGGCTCGCCCGCCGACCTGAAGGATAACGCCGACGTGCGGGAGTTCTACCTGGGGCTCAATGAGGTGGGCGGGCGCAAGAGCTACCGCGAGGTTAAGCACTACAAGCGCCGTAAGCGCTGGCTGTCCTGAGGGTGGGGAAACCCACTTGCCCCATTCCCCGCACACGGCTTCCTGGGAAGGCTCGGAGGGGCTTCCCCCCTTCGAGAACCCTCCACCGGGTGAGGGTGGCGCGCGCGTTCTCCCTCCTGCGGGCGGGGATGATCCCGCTCTAAGGGCAATACGTTTCAAATAAGGTGACGGCCCCCTCCCCAGCCCTCCCCCGCTGGGGGAGGGAGCCCGGCACCTCCCCCCAGCGGGGGGAGGTGGGGTATGGGGAAACCTGGTTTCCCCATACCCCTCGCCGAGGGCGTATGTTCACGTCAGGAACGCGGGTCGTGCGGGGAGGCGCAGCCTCCCCAGACCTCTCCACCGCGTCCATCCTATCAATGATGAGGAGCCATGGACCTCCAGGCTTTCTACGCCAGTTTTGACCAGCGGGTCCGCGAGATTGTCGCCTATGGCTACGAACATTCGCCGGCCTTTCGCCAGCGGATGGACGCCGCGGGGTTGACGCCCGCCGCCATT
>DAOTYR010000086.1:0-21870 GCA_034434655.1 Chloroflexaceae bacterium | reverse complement strand
AAGACCATTAAAGCATTGGTTTCGGAAGGGCTATGCGGTATCGTGCCGTCGCGTCCCGAAGCGCCCCCTCCCTGACCCTCCCGCGCTGGGGGAGGCTGGAAAGGGGGCGGAACACTGCGAACGGTACCTCTCCTACGAACCATAGACTCTCCGCAAGAGGGCGCGTATGGCCTCCGAGTCGCACCTCAATGCAACCCTGCGCCGGCGCCTGCGCTGGGCCTTCCGTGGCGCGCTGGCCCTGGCGACCTTCGCCATCCTGATTGGCACGCTGTTCAACGTCGTCGTAGGCTACGCCCTGGGGGCCATCCCCGCCGATGCCGGTGCGGCGTTCTGGGCATGGTTCGTGCTGCGCTCGGCGCTGGCCTGGGGCGGCGGCGGCCTCTTCTTCGGGGCCGTGCTGGGCACATTCGCCTCAATGATCTGGCGCGACGATAGCGTAACCTGATTGGGGCGGCGAATGAACACGCGCACACGCAGGGAAGTGTTCACACCTGGGGCAACCCACACGCCTGGGAGCGCGGGCGTCCCGCCCGCGTCGCGTCTCCGCAGGCACGCTGCCCGCGCTCCCAGGAGACCTGTGAACACTTACACACGTGCGTTGAGTTGACGCAAGGGCCGTGAGGCGCTATAATCCATCAGGATACGGGGCGTAGCGCAGACCGGTAGCGCACCTGAATGGGGTTCAGGAGGTCGCTGGTTCAAATCCAGTCGCCCCGACCAGAACCGTTTACAAAGCGCGGCACACGCATGTGCCGCGCTTTGTGTATGTTGCCGGTAATGCTCCTGTCATACCGACCGGTTATCCTAACGTGAACGTAAGCCCTTGGCGAGGGGTGTGGGGAAACCGGGTTTCCCCACGCCCCCGCCCCGCAGGGGGATGGGGAAACCAGGTTTCCCCATCCCCCCACCCGCGGGAGGGTGTGGGAGAGCAAAGCCATCCCAGGAACACCCTATGGTCATCCCGTCGGGGTGCGGCGCGCGCCGCATGGACGGCTATCGTGACCATGGGGGAACCAGGTTCCCCCATCCCCCCGCCCGCAGAAGGGTGTGGGAGGGCTACGCCCTCAAGCAGGAGGCGTGGGGAAACCGGGTTTCCCCATCCCCCCGCTCGCGGGAGAGTGTGGGAGGGCTGTGCCCTCCCAGGAGAACCCTTGTATCCTAATTGTTGCGACAGGTTGCGCTTGCGTGCTACAATAGCACGCGAGTAAATGATTTTGCCTCATTTTTAAGCACCTGCGCGCAGAAAAGACCTGCTTGACCTTGACACCGGTTCCGTAGTCGCCGTATACTTGACACATTATGTTTTGTTCGCGCGGCACATGACCCGATGCCCCTACCGATGATCATATCTTTCCCCTATCGCGACCCGGACAAGGTTTCAGGAAACCGACAGATGGCTTGCACGACCCGACAACGTAGCACCTCGCCAGCGAGCAGTGTGTCGGGCCATGGTGCCTTGGGGTTGCAGGGAACCGTGTAAAGCAGGTTTGAACCTTGTCCAGGGGACAACAGGAGGCGTTAGCATGGCGACGATGAGCCTGCAAGCCGCATACGATCAGGCCCGCAGCTACCTTGAAGCAAATAAAGTCGAGCAGGCGATCGGTGTGGCGCAGCATATCCTGGAACATTTCCCAGAGAGTCTTGAGGCTCACCGCATCCTCGGCGAGGCCTATCTCGCCGGACGACAGTTCGAGCAAGCCGAGGCGGCGTTCGCGCGCGTGCTGCGCGCCGACCCTGAGGATATCCCGGCCCATGTTGGCCTGGGGATTACCTTCGAGCGTCAGGGCAAGCTCGATCATGCAGTAGCGGAGTTTGAGCAGGCCCTCGAAGTGCGTCCGGATATGCCCGAGCTGCGCAGCCAGCTCCTGCGCCTCTACACCGATATCTGGGGCAGCGAGGGGGCCACCCTGCGCCTGAGCCGGCCCGGCCTCGCGCGCCTGTATGCCAAGGGGCACATGCTGCCGCAGGCCATCCAGGAATACCGCAGCGTCATCGAGGAGCAGCCCGAGCGCTTCGATGCCCGTGTCGGCCTGGCCGAGGCCCTCTGGCGCAATCAACAGGAGCAGCAGGCGGCCGAGGTGTGCAGCGAGATCCTGGCCCTGCGCCCCGATGTGCTGAAGGCCAATCTGTTGCTTGGCTATATCAAACTGGCCTCCGGCGATCCCGATGGTGAGCCGTTCTGGCGTCAGGCGCAACGGCTCGATCCCTACCAGCACGTCGCGCGAAGCCTCTTTGAGACGCTTCCCGATCTCCCGGCCCCCAATGTGCAGATCCCCGCCTGGGACGAGGCGCGCTGGGCCGAGCGCCGCGCCCGCGAAGAAGCCGAGCGCCGCGCCCGCGAAGAAGCCGAGCGCCGCGCCGCTCAGGCAGCGGTTGCCACGGCCGCGGTCGCCGCCGTTGAGCCGGAACCGGAACTGGCGCCCGCCTGGGGCCCCGCCAAAGCCTCCGTCACCGACCAGGGCGGCTTTGACGCTGATGATCTGCTCGCCAGCCTGTTGGCGATGGAACCTCCCGTGCCGACCGAGCGCGGCGTGGATCTGGATACGTCCAGCGGGATCGTGCCGTTTTCGCTGGAAGATATTGACGGCGCCGCTCCGCAACGCGCCACCACGCCCGCCGAGCCTGAATTGGAGCCGTTCTCGCTGGCCGATCTGGGGTTGAGCGACGAGGAGATCGCCCAACTGCGCGCCGAACCTGAGCCGCTCTCACCACCGCCGGCGGTGGCCCTGCCTGCGACCCTCGCCGAGGCCGATCAGGTCGAGGCTGTATCTGCGCCCGCCGAGCCCGAACTGGCGCCCTTCTCCCTCGAGGACCTCGGTCTCTCCCCCGAGGAGATCGCCCAGCTCGAAGCCGCCGCCGGCGAGGCCGCCGCCCCGCCTGCCGCGCCCGCCGAGCCCGAACCGGCGCCCTTCTCCCTCGAGGACCTCGGTCTCTCCCCCGAGGAGATCGCCCAGCTCGAAGCCGCCGCCGGCGAGGCCGCCGCCCCACCCGCCGAACCCGCCGAGCCCGAGTTGACCCCCTTCTCCCTCGAAGAACTCGGCCTCTCCCCCGAGGAGATCGCCCAGCTCGAAGCCGCCGGCGAGGCCGCCACCCCACCCGCCGAACCTGCCGAGCCCGAACTGGCGCCCTTCTCCCTCGAGGACCTCGGTCTCTCCCCTGAGGAAATCGCCCAGCTCGAAGCCGCCCAGGCCGCCGCCCCTGGTGAGCCGGAACCCCCGCCCTTCTCGCCGAATAAGCAGGAACTTCCGTCCAGGGAGCTTAGCGTCCCTGGCGCCACTGCCGAGGCGCCAGCGGCTGAAGAGTCCGATCTGGGGGAGATTACCCCGTTCTCGCTTGACGAGTTTGATCTGAACGCCCCAGGCTTCGAAGCGGGTGAAGGCGAACTGCCGCCTTCACTGCGGCCCTTTTCCATCGATGAACCACCCCCGGCAACGGCCCCCTCACCGCCTGAGGAAGTGGAGGAAGGCGCCTATAGCTGGCAGCAACCCGCCGCCAAACCGCAGCCGGGCTTCGCCAGGCGGCAGGAAGAGGAAACGCCGGGTCAGGGAAGCATCTTCGAGCGGTTGAAAACGCGGGCAGCCGCACTGCCGCCTCAGGAGCCTGAGCCGCTGCGCCCGATTTCCGACGAGGAACTTGCGCAGAGCGACTATTTCTCGCACGATGATGTCTCGCTGCGCGACGAGGAGAGCGGTGGGCAGAACCGCTTCGCGGGAGGATTCCGGCTGCCCAGGGAAGATGCTGCGCTGATCGCGGGCGCCGCGGCCCTGACAGCGGCGGACCGGACCGCGGAGCAGCCGACTGCCCCGCCCGCCGAACCCGCCGAGCCCGAGTTGACCCCCTTCTCCCTCGAAGAACTCGGCCTCTCTCCTGAGGAGATCGCCCAGCTCGAAGCCGCCCAGGCCCCCGCCGTCACGCCCGCCGAACCCGAGTTGACCCCCTTCTCCCTCGAAGAACTCGGCCTCTCTCCTGAGGAGATCGCCCAGCTCGAAGCCGCCCAGGCCGCTGCTGCCCCCGCCGCCGAGCAGACCCCCGCCGAGCCCGAGTTGACCCCCTTCTCCCTCGAAGAACTCGGCCTCTCCCCCGAGGAGATCGCCCAGCTCGAAGCCGCCCAGGCCGCTGCCGCCCCCGCCGCCGAGCAGACCCCCGCCGAGCCCGAGTTGACCCCCTTCTCCCTCGAAGAACTCGGCCTCTCTCCTGAGGAGATCGCCCAGCTCGAAGCCGCCCAGGCCTCCGCCGTCACGCCCGCCGAACCCGCCGAACCCGAGTTGACCCCCTTCTCCCTCGAAGAACTCGGCCTCTCCCCCGAGGAGATCGCCCAGCTCGAAGCCGCCTCCCGGGGGGAATTGCCCTTACCGGCTACAGGCGAGACGATTGTGCCCGGCTGGTCCAGAGGCGAGGAACCAGAACTGACGCCCTTCGCCCTTGACGAGCAGAGTCCTGAGGCCGCTGCATCCGGCGCGGAGCTTGATCTCTCGGGTCTCAAGCCCTTCTCCCCAGAAGACTTTGGCGCCGCGGCCCAGCCGTCGGCGCCGGGGGAAGCGCTGCCGGAAGACGTTGAACCGTTTTCGTTCGATGATCTCGATCTTGGCGACCTGGGGAGCTTCGATGGACAAATGGCCGGCCGGGAGTTGGGGTTGAGCGCCGAGGAACTGGAAGGTCTTGATCTTGGCCAGTTCGAGACGATCCTTCCAGAGCATCGTGACGCGCGGGCGACAACTCCTGAGCAGGGCGATGCGGCGCTTGAACGGCTCATGGGGCTGGGAAGGCGCCAGGGCTACGTGGATCTGACCGACATCATCGCCGTGGTGTCCGACCCCGAGGCCGAGGCCGAGCGCATCGAGACCATCGGCTGGGCCTTGCACCGCGCCGGCATCCAGATCCGCGATGGTGATGAGATCATTGACATGGAGGAAGGCGAAGCCGAGGGCGACATAGAGGCCATCGCACCGGCGCCGGAGGGAGCGGAGGCTGAAGTGGCCCCCTTCTCGCTGGAGGAACTGGGCCTGTCGCCCGAGGAAATCGCCGCGCTCGGCCTGACGGAGGCAACCGCAGCAGCGCCGGTGGCACCGTCTGCCGAACCCGAGTTGACGCCCTTCTCCCTCGAAGAACTCGGCCTCTCCCCCGAGGAGATCGCCCAGCTCGAAGCCGCCCGGGCCGCCGCGGAGCCCCCCGCCGCGGGGCCGGCCACAGAGGAGCAGGCCGACCTGTTCGACTTCGATCTGGCGGAGGCGCCGCCGGTCGAGAAGGTGACGAAGCGAACCGCGCCACGGGTCGAGGAACCGCCGCCGGCGGTCGATCCCGCCGATGCCGCCTTCCAACCCGAACCGCTCGATAGCCTCGACGACATCTGGCAGACGCCGCTGCCCCCACCTCCGGCGCCACCGGCCACGCGCCAGGAGCCGCCACAAGAAGCGCCCGCCAGGCGCGAACCGATCGCCGGGCCAACAGCGGCGCCGCCGGCGCCGGTGGCCCGCCGTGACACGGCGCCGGCCCCCCGCCGCGAGGGCGGGCGTCTGATCACGCGGGGACGGGATGAAGAGCGCTTTGCCCGGCGGGAGGCCGCCAGGTTGCGCGAACCAGCCTCCAGGCGAGGCGGCGTGCCCCTTACGATGCGCCTTAGCGACCTGACGCCCACCGGTGACGCCACGCTGGACGAATACCTGCGCCAGCTCGAAGGCGACCCCGAGAACAGCGCGCTGGCGCTGGCGATTGGCCGCCTCTGCGCGCAGACCGGCCGGGCTGACGTGATGGTGATGGCCTACAAGAGCCTGATCCGCGCCGGACACGACCTCGATCTGCTTGCCGAGGAACTGGAGGGATTGATTGACGTGATCAGCGATGGCGAGGTGCAGCGGCACATCTTCCGTCTGCTCGGCGATGCGTATGCCAGACAGGGCCGTTCTCGCGATGCCATCGCCGCGTATGGGCAGGCCTTTGCGCGCTGATCCGCCCGGCAGATATGACTAATACCGATTCTCCTTGATGGCATCGCATTGGCTCAGCTCCACACCTCCACAGCTCTCCAGCTCTCCAAAGCCCTGTGTGGAGCTGTCGAGCTGTGGAGATGAGCAGGACCATGCGGGATTGCCAATTCCACCTGGTATAACGTACAGGAGCTACGCGGTCGCCTCCCGGCGGGAGCGCTGTGGGCCTTTCGCCAGGCCGCCCGGTCGCCGCGGGCGGGGAAGTGGGAGGGGTTTCGCCTCACCGCGCCCCTCTGCGTCCAGGCACCTTAGCATGGTTCAAACTCACCTTGACAATCCAGCCTTCAGCTCCACGTAAGTGTTCACAGTTCTCCTGGGAGCGCGGGCAGCTTGCCCGCGGAGACGCGACGCGGGCGGGACGCCCGCGCTCCCAGGCGCGTGGGTTCCTCCAGGTGTGAACACTTACAACTCCACACCTCCACAGCTCTACAGACCGGTTCTGGGGAGGTGTGGAGGTATGGAGCAACGGTCAAACTGTCACGGTTGCTCCATAAAGCAGGTGTGAACCTTGTCCTGGCTGCTTTGCAGGCCTGAAGCTATCAGATCCTGTTGAAAGGGAACACGAGGTTAGCATATGCGTCGCATCGTCGAAGACCTGATCCGGGTTGAGGGGGTGATCGGCAGTCTTCTCGTCGGCAAAGACGGGCTTGTTGTCGCCAGCACGCTCCTTGACGAGGAAGATGCGGAGATCCTCGGAGCGATGTCGGCGGCCGTCTTCGGCGAGATTGACAAGGCCACCAAGCGCATCGGTGTGGGCACCCTGGTTGATGCCATCATTGACGCGAAGGATGGCTCCATCCTGCTCCTGGAAGCCCGGGAGTTGATCCTGGTGGTGATCACGCAGCGCGTCGTCAACCTGGGCCTGATCAAAATGGAGATGCGCCGGGCGGCCAAGCGTATCGGCGAGGCCGTGCCGATCTGACCGCTCGCCACTCCGAAGCGCAGCGCCTGGGGCCAGGAAGCGCTCCCTGGCCCCAGACTGTATGTTGGCGCAGTGCCAATCCTCCCGCCGGAACGTGGAGAAACCGGGTTTCCCCAGCCCCCTTCTCTCCGACAGACGATGTTCACCTGCGGTGCATTGGGAGGGGCGAAGCGCCGCTGCGCCCCTCCCGGGTGCGCGGGCCTTCGGCCCGCATCCGGGTGGGGGCTACGCCCGCCCCAACTCTCCTGCAGGTGGGGGGCTGGGGAAACCCGGTTTCCCCAGCCCCCTGCGTGAGGGCGTAGCCCGCCCAAACCCTCCTGCGAGCGGGGGAATGGGGGAACCTGGTTCCCCCAACGTGAGACGGTCATGCGCATGGCGCACACCGCCGCGATGCACATGCCCCGGGAGCGCGGGCGTCCCGCCCGCGCCACGGCGCCGCGGGCCCGGCGCCGGCCCCCGCCCGGACTCTCCCCCACCGGGGGCGGGCACCCGGCTCCTCCCCCCGGCGGGGGAAGGCTGGGAGGGGGGCTGCACGCAGCGAACGATGGTCACCTCAGCCGTCCATGCGGCTGCGCCGCACCACGTCGCAATGAAAATAAGTTTGTTCTTGGGTGGGCTGCGGCCTCCCAAACCCTCCCGCGGGCGGGGGAATGGGGGAACCGGGTTGCCCCACGCCCCTGCGCACGGGCTGCCCCCTCCCAACCCCTCCCACCGGGTGGGGATATGAGGAAACCCGGTTTCCCCATTCCCCTGGGGGGGGGGGGGGGGGGGAAACCGGGTTTCCCCACGCCCCTACTCTAGCAGCCTATCTTCACGTTAGATGTATGGTATAGTAATGCGGGCATCGTTCTATTCACACGAGGGGCTATGGAGCGCGCACTGATCATCATCAAGCCCGACGCCGTGCAGCGCGGCCTGATCGGGCCGATCCTCACGCGTCTGGAGCAGCGGGGGCTGAAGTTCGTCGGTCTGAAACTCATGCAGGTCGATGAGGCGCTGGCCCGCCGGCACTATGCCGAACATGAGGGAAAGGCCTTCTTCGAGGGACTGGTGAGCTATATCACCTCCGCGCCGGTGGTGGTGGCGGTGATAGCGGGGAAGCCCGGCACGGTCGAGATGATCCGCGCCACGGTAGGCGCGACCAATCCGGCCAGAGCCACCCCCGGGACGATCCGGGGCGATTTTGGGATTGATATCGGGCGCAACCTGATCCATGCCTCCGACTCGCCCGAGAGCGGCGAGCGTGAAACGGCCATTTTCTTCAAGCCTGAGGAACTGATCGGCGACTGGAGCCGCGCGGTTGATCCGTGGGTGGTGGAGTGATCGCGACGTCCGGGTCGCTCATGGCCGGTAGGCAGATGCCGGCTCTGGTCAGGTTGAAGCATGCTCGTTGTGATGGACGCCCACGCCACGGCGGAGCAGATCGAGGCGGTCTGCGCGGAGATCCGGGCGATGGGGTATACGCCGCATCCCATGCCGGGCCCAACCCGAACGGCCATCGGCATCACCGGCAACCGTGGCCCGATTGAGCAGGCGGCGCGGTTGCTGCGCCTGCCCGGCGTCGCCGATCTGATCCGCGTGACGGCGCCGTACAAACTGGTCAGCCGGGAGTTTCGCGAGGCCGATACGGTGGTGCGCGTCGGCGGCGTGCCCATCGGCGGCCCGGGGGTGACAATCATCGCCGGCCCGTGTACGGTTGAGAGCCTGGAGCAGACCCTGAGCGTGGCGCGGGCCGTCAAGGCCGCGGGCGCCACGATTCTGCGGGGAGGAGCATTCAAGCCGCGCACCTCCCCCTACGCTTTCCAGGGTCTCGGCGAGGCCGGGCTGAAGATCCTGGCCGAGGCCCGCGCCGCCACCGGCCTGCCCGTCGTCACCGAGGTGATGGAGGCGGAGATGCTCCCCCTGGTGCTGGAGTACGCCGACATGCTCCAGATCGGGGCGCGCAATATGCAGAACTACCCGCTACTGCGGGCAGTGGGGCGCGTGCGACGTCCGGTGTTGCTCAAGCGCGGTTTTGCCGCCACCCTCCAGGATCTCCTGCTCGCCGCCGAGTACATCCTCAATGAGGGCAATCCCGACGTGGTGCTCTGCGAGCGGGGGATCCGCACCTTCGATGACTCGCGCCGCTTCACCCTCGATCTGGGCGCCGTGCCGTTGATCAAGCAGCTCTCGCACTTGCCGGTGATCGTCGATCCGTCGCACGCCAGTGGCCGCTGGGATCAGGTGCAGCCGATGGCCCGCGCCGCCGTGGCCGCCGGCGCCGACGGGCTGATCGTCGAGGTGCACGATAATCCGGCCTTCGCCGTGTGCGACGGCCACCAGTCCCTGGTACCGGAGCGTTTTGCCGCCATGATGGACCAGGTGCGCCGTGTCGCCGCCGCTCTCGACCGGCCTCTCACCACCTGACCCCCGATGGAAGCACGTCGCTGGCGCGAGTACAACTGGCCCCTGCTCGTCTGCGTGCTGGTGCTGCTGGTTATCGGCGTCCTGGCCGTCTACAGCGCCACCCTCACCGCGGTGACCTTCAACGGAACGCCGCTGAGGGTTCTATTTCCGCGGCAACTGGTCTATATCGGCATCGGCCTGGCAGGCATGACCCTGGCGACGCTGCTCGACTACCGGCTGCTCTCCAGCCTGGCCAGACCGATCTACCTGGTGATGATCGGCATCCTGGGCATCGTCCACGTGATCGGCCAGGTGAGCGGCGGGGCGCAGAGCTGGATCGCCATTGGCGAGCGCACGGTGCAGCCGGCCGAACCGGCCAAACTGGCCCTGGTGCTCGCCCTGGGGGCCTATTTTCAGCACTTCGAGACCCGGCGCGCGAGCTGGCCGGTGCAGCTGGGGGCGCTGGCGATCAGCCTGCTTCCCACCCTGCTGGTGCTCCTGCAGCCCGACCTGGGCACGGCCCTGGTGATGCTGGGGATCTGGCTGACAATGGCCTGGGGCAGCGGGATGCGCCCGCAGCAGTTCGCCGCGCTGGCGCTCCTGGCCGTGCCGATCCTCTACCTCACCTGGAGCAGCGATCTGTTGCTCGACGAGTACCAGCGGCGACGCCTGTTAACCTTCTTCTACTTGCTCACCGACCCGGCCCAGGTGAACCGCGACGACGCCTACAACGTTGTGCAGGCGCTCAACGCGATTGGCCAGGGGGGCTGGTTTGGCTCAGGATTGACGCGCGGGGTCTTCAGCCAGGGCAACTACGTGCCGGTCCAGCACACTGACTTTATCTTTGCGGTGATCGCCGAGGAGATGGGCTTCATCGGCGCGCTGGTGCTGATCGTCTTCCAGGCGCTGTTGCTCTGGCACATCCTGAGCATCGCCGGGCAGGCGCGTGACCTCTTCGGCCGGCTGCTGGCCCTGGGCGTGTTTACCATGCTCTTCATCCACGTGCTGATCAACATCGGGATGAACCTGAGCCTGCTGCCGGTCACCGGCCTGCCGCTACCGCTGATCTCCCACGGCGGGAGCTTTACCATTACGGTATTGCTGGGGATCGGGGTGGTGCAGAGCGTGGCGCTGCGGCGGCGCCGGATCGTGTTTTGATGCGGAAGGGAGCGGGGCTTCGCCCTTCCGCACCCTTTGGGATTCATTCGGAACCGAGGAGTTGTGCAATCTCGCCGAGGGTGGGAAGGTTCCCGCGCCCGCCCAGGCCCTTGCAACTCAGGGCAGCGGCGGCGCTGGCAAAGCGCGCCGCGCGGCGGACGTCGCCGCCGGCGAGCAGGGCGTAAAGGAAGGCGCCGTGGAAGACATCGCCCGCGCCGGTGGTGTCAACTGGTTCGACCTCGAAGGCAGGGGTATGAAACAACTCGCCCTCGTGGGCGCACCAGCTCCCCTCGGCGCCCGCCGTGACCAGGGCCAGGCGCCCGTAGCGGCTGTGGAGGACGCGCGCGGCCTCCCAGGGATGCTCCATCCCCGTGGCCTCGCGCCCGAACCGCTCGGAGACCACCAGCAGATCACAGAGGGGCAATAATTCAAGCGTATGCTCGCGCACCCGTTCGGCGTCGAGCATCACCAGGCCGCCGGCGGCGCGCATCCAGCGGGCGGCCTGCAGGGCCGCGTCGGTGAGATGCGTATCGAGGGCCAGCGCCCGCGCCGAGGTGATCAGGCTGCGGTCGAGGGGAATGCCGGTCAGCACCGCCGGGTCGTGGTGAAAGAAGATCGTGCGCCGGTCGCGCCCCGGTTCGGCCAGCACAAAGGCGATGTGCGACGCGCCGGGACGCACGTGCATGCCCACAGGATCGACGCCCCAGGCGCGCAGGTCGCGCAGAATGCGTTCGCCGTAGCCATCATTGCCGACGGCGCCGGCCATGGCGACGCGGGCGCCAAGGCGGGCCAGCGTGGCCAGCGCCGTGGCGACGGGGCCGCCGCCCATCTCGATCCAGCCCGCCAGGGGTTGCTTCGCGCCGAACAGCGGTTCGCCGGCCATCACGCCGATGAAATCAAGCGAGGCCACCCCGACGCCAACCACATCGTAGCTCATAGGTCCTCGTAGATTGCACACCAGGGGGTGAAAAGAGTTTTTTGCCGGGGGGGCGGCCCCCGCCCAGACCCTCCCACCAGGTGGGGATATGGGGAAACCCGGTTTCCCCATCCCCCTGCGCGCGGGCGGCCCCCGCCCAGACCCTCCCGCGGGTAGGGGCGTGGGGAAACCGGGTTTCCCCACACCCCTGCTCCAGCAGCCTATGCTCACGTTAGTGCTCCCGGGATCAAGGTGAACCCATGTATCCGCTGCCGCGGGTGGAACGGGGGGTGCGGGGAGGCCGCGTCTCCCCGCGCTCCGCCAACGGTACCGTAGGGGTGAACCATGGTTTAGGTTCAGGGACCCGCCGGCGGGCCGGCTACCGCCAGCACGTAGCGCTCGGTGGACAGGTAACGCCGGGCGACGTCAACGATCTGGTCGGCGGTGACGGCGCCGATGATCGCCGGATAGCGTTCGATGAAATCGAGCCCCAGCCCAAAGCGCTCGATCGCCAGCAGCGCGGCGGCGATACCATCGTTGGTTTCCAGGCTCAGGACCAGGCTGCCGGTGAGATAATCGCGCGCATCGGCGACCTCCTGGGCGGTGGGGCCTTGCTCCGCGAAGGTTGCCACTTCGTGCACCAGGGCTTCGATGGCCCGTTCCACATTGGCCGGGTTGACCCCCGCCACCGCCGACCAGGGGCCGGCGCCCACGTCGGCGTCGAGGTTGCTGTAGCAGTAGTAGGCCATCCCCTGCTCCTCGCGCACGTTCTCGCCCAGCCGCCCCCCGATGCCCAGACGACCGAGGATCATATTGGCCATCATGGCCGGGTAGTAGTCCGGATCGGTGCGGCGAAGGCCATGCACGGCCCAGACGATGTCGGACTGGATCTTGCCGCTCATAGGCACGTCGCGGCGGAGGATGGCCTCGAGCGGAGGCGCCGGGGGGAGATCGAGGGTGGGTGGCGAACCGGCGGGCGGCCAGGCGCCCAGGGAGGTCTCCAGGAGGGGGATCACCGCCTGCGGCTCAACATCACCCACGATGGCCACGGTGGCAGCGGCGGGATGGTAGCGCTGGTGGAAGCGCACCAGGTCCTCGCGCGTCAGAGCCTGCACCGTCTCGATCGTGCCGCTGGTAAGGCGGCTGTAGGGATGTTCGGGAGGGTAGAGCAAGGCCCGCGCGGCGCGCCAGGCCTGTGTGCCGGTCTCCTGTTCGCTCTCGCGCAGGCTGGTGAGCAACTGGCCGCGCAACTTCTCGACTTCGTGGGGCGGAAAGGTTGGCCGGGCCAGCATGTCGGCGAGAACGGCAAGGATGAGCGGCAGATCTTCTACCAGGGCCTTGCCGGCAAAGCCGCTGGTGTGCAACCCGCCAGCGGCATTCACGCTGCAGCCGCGCTCCTCCGTTTCGGCAACGATCTGCTGAAAGGTGCGCTCGCCGGCGCCGCGGATCAAGGCCGCGCCGGTAAACGCGGCCAGGCCGTTCTGCGCCGCCGTCTCGTGCACCGCGCCCACCCCCACCTCGCCGCGCACGCTCACCGTCGGCGCGCTCGGATTGCGCTGGATCAGGGCCACCAGGCCGTTCGAGGCGACATAGCGCGTCGCCCCGGCAATGCCACGCGCTTCAGGCGCCATGCTCCTGCTCCTCCGTTGGAATGAAGTGACCCACCACCCGGCGCCGTTCAGTGAGGTAGGTCCGGGCGACCCGCCGGACATCCTCAGCGGTCACCGCGGCCAGTTCCTCCGGCAACGTCTCGACGCGCCGGAAGCTGTCGAGCATCTCCCACATACCGATCTGCAGGGCCTGGTCGGTCACGCTCTCGTTGTTGTAGGCCATCTGCGCGCGCACCTGTTTGAGCACCCTGGCCAGTTCTTCAGGCGTGACGCCATCCTGCTGGATCTTGTCAATTTCGGCCAGCAGGGCCGCCTCGACGGCGGCGGCAGCGCGTCCTTCGCGCACGGTGGCGTTCAGTTCGAAGAGAAAGGGATCGCGGGTGGGGGCGTAGGCGCTCCAGGCCGCCGCGGCCAGTTCCGTCTCCACCAGGGCCTTGTAGATGCGCGCGCTGCGGTTGGTCTGCGCGCCGCCGCCCATGAAACTGAGCGGTCGCGCGCCGCTGAGCACTGCGTCGAGCACCGCCAGCGGCGCGAAGTCCGGGCTGCGGCAATCGGGGGCCAGGTAGGCGATCTGCACATACTGGGCCGGCCCGGGCCTGCGGATGGTCACCCGGCGCTCGCCCTGCGGCTCCGGCTCCACCGCGCGCACCGCGGGCAGGGCGGGTCCGCGGGGCAAGGGGCCAAAATACTGCTCCACCTGCCGCACGAGCGCGCCGGTGTCGAAATCGCCCACCAGGACCAGCACGGCGTTGTTCGGGGCGTAGAAGGTGTGGTAGTAGGCGTACAACTCATCGCGGGTCATCGCCAGCAGGTCGCTCTTATAGCCAATCACCGGGTGGTGGTAGGGATGCACGGTGAAGGCCATGGCCTTGACCGCCTCGTCGAGCCAGGTCTCGGGATAATTGGCGTAGCCCTCAAGCTCCGAGATGATGACCGTTCGCTCGCTCTCCACCTCGGGCGGGTCAAAGAGCGCATTGACCATGCGGTCGGACTCGATCCGCAGCCCCAGTTCGAGGCGATCGGCGGGCAGGGTCTCGTAGTAGGCGGTGTAGTCGATCCAGGTGAAGCCATTGAAGACCCCGCCATTGCGGGCGATCAGCCGGTCCAGTTCGCCGCGCGGCATGCTGGGGGTGCCTTTGAAGAGCATATGCTCGACCCAGTGGCTGATCCCGGTCTCACCGCTGGGCTCGTTGCGGCTGCCCACGCGGTACCAGATCCAGCTCGTGGCCACCGGAGCGCTGTGCACCTCCCTGGTGAGCACCAGGAGGCCGTTGGCGAGGGTATGGGCATGGATGGGTGTTGACATAGCCGTGGATTTTGGATTTTAGATTTTGGATTTTAGATTGCCGTGGCCTAACGTGAACATAGGCTCTCGAAGAGGGTGTGGGGAAACCGGGTTTCCCCACGCCCCCGCCCCGCAGGGGCCTGGGGAAACCGGGTTTCCCCCTATCCCCTCCCGCTGGGAGGGTCTGGGAGGGCGTAGCCCTCCCAGGAACACCTGTTTGGCTCTCGAAGAGGGGTGTGGGGAAACCGGGTTTCCCTACACCCCCCGCCCGCGGGAGGGTGTGGAAGGGCGTAGCCCTTCCAGGAACCATATCAGCCCGACGGAACAAGGCGCCGGGCAAGAGGTTTCGTCACCCCCCGAGGCGCCGCCGGGCGAAACGCCGCACGAAGCGCACCACCGCGCGGGGGCGCTCGTACTGTGGCAGATGGCCGCACCCCCTGAGCACCAGCACCTCGGCCCCTGGCAGATTGTCGCGGAAGAACTCGAACGAACCGGCGGGCAAAAAGCGATCGCGCTCGCCCCAGATGAGACCGACGGGCACGCTGATCTGGCGCAACTCCTCGGCAGTGAAGAACTCGTCCTCGCTGGCCACCGCCACAAACTGCTGCACCGGGTCGCGCAAGAAGAGCGACTGAAAGGCCCGCTGGCTGAAATAGAGCGGCAAGGGCACATGCCCGTACATCTGGCGGTAGATGCGCCGGACGGCGCGCAGATCGGGCGCGGTCACCACCTCAACAAAGGGTTGCCAGGCGGCGCGCCCATTGAGCAGCGCGCCGCCAGGGTCGAGCAACACCAGGCCCCGCACCAGCTCAGGCTGCAGTTGCGCGAGACGCAGGGCGATCCAGCCGCCCATCGAATTGCCCACCAGCAAGGCCGGACGCCCGAGCACCTCGCGCAGCAGCGCGGCCAGCACCCGGGTGTGTTCGGCAATCGTGGTGTAACGCCGGCCCGGCGGAAAGCCGCTCAACCCGAACCCTGGCAGGTCAAGCGCATAGACCGGACCGACACGGGCCATGCCGCGCATGGTGAAGGCCCAGGTCAACGCGCTATCGGCGATGCCGTGGATGAGCACGACGGGCAACTGCGGATCGCTGCCCCGACGCCCCGGAACGTGGTACCAGTGCGTGCTGATGCCGGCGAGGCGGCGCTCCACGCTCACCGCGCCAGCGCGCAGCAACGTCTTGCGCCGCAGCCCGAGGACCAGGGGAATCAGCACCGGCGAGAACGGCCCGCCCAGATCGAGCTGGCGTCGCAGCGCCTGTTCGCTCATTGTTCCCTCGTTTGCGATCACTCTAACGTGAAAATAGGCTCTCAAAGAGGGGTGTGGGGAAACCGGGTTTCCCCACGCCCCCGCCCGCGGGAGGGCCAGGCCCTCACGCAGGGGGGAGGGGGCAACCCGCTTTCCCCACGCCCCCACCCGGTGGGCGGGCTACGCCCTCACGCAGGGGGGAGGGGGCAACCCGCTTTCCCCACGCCCCCGCCCGCGTGAGGACCTGGCCCTCACGCAGGGAGATGGGGAAACCGGTTTTCCCCACGCCCCCGCCCGGGGGAGGGTCTGGACCGGCGCAGCCCTCACGCAGGGGGAGGGGGAAACCGGGTTTCCCATCCCCTCACCCGATGGGAGGGTATGGGTAGCGTCGCGCCACATCTTCCTCAAAACACGGCCACCCGGCTCACGCCTTCGGAGGGGGTGCAGACCAGCGCCTGGGCCTCGCGGCCCAGACGCCGGCGGTAGCCAGCGACCAGATCGGCCATGAAGCCCTCGACGGCCCCTTCCGCCACCAGGCTCACCGTGCTGCCGCCAAAGCCGCCGCCGGTGAGGCGCGAGCCGTAGCAGCCCGGCAGGCCCCGGGCGATCTCCACCAGCGCATCAAGCTCGGGGATGCTCACCTCGTAATCATCGCGCAGGCTGGCATGCGAAGCATCCATCAGCGCCCCGAAGCGCGGCAGATCGCCGCGCTCCAGCGCCGCGGCGGCCGCCAGGGTGCGCTCTATCTCACTCACCACGTGGCGGGCGCGCCGGTGGACCACCGGCGGCAGCAGATCGGCATTGGCCTCGAGGTGCGCGGGCGTCACGTCGCGCAGGGCGGAGATCCGCGGCAGACGGGCGCGCAGCAGGCGCACTGCCTGTTCGCAGACGGCGCGGCGTTCATTATACTCCGAACCCACCAGATCATGACGCACGCCGCTGTCGCACACCACCACCCGCGCCTGCGGCGGGATGGGGATGGGCCGGTAGCTCAGGTCGCGGCAATCGAGCAGCAGGGCGTGCCCGGCGCGACCGAGGGCGGCCATGAACTGGTCCATGATCCCGCACTGCATTCCGACGAAGCTCTGCTCCGCGCCCTGCGCCAGCAGGGCCAGTTCCTCACCCAGCAGATCGAGATCGTTGAGCAGTTGCAGCGCGTAGGCCACCGCCACCTCGAGAGCCGCCGACGACGAGAGACCGGCGCCGAGCGGCACCTGGCTGTCAATGAGCAGATCGGCGCCGCGCAGGGGTAGATCACGGGAGAGCATGGCTTTCACCACCCCGCGCACATAGTTGCTCCAGGGTTGCGCGGGGTTGCGTTCGATCTGGTCGATAGAAAACTGATCCCCGGCGTCGAACTGGGCGCTGTGGACCCGGATGACGCGATCGGCGCGCGCCCGCGCCGCGACGAAGGTGGCACGATCGATGGCGATGGGCAGCACGAAGCCCTCGTTGTAGTCGGTGTGCTCACCGATCAGGTTCACGCGCCCGGGGGCGCGCACAACAAACGCCGGGGGCGCGCCGAAGCGCGTCACGAAGGCAGCGTGCAACTGGCAAAGGTCGAGCATGCCCGGCTCCAACGGAAGATGGGAGGCAAACAGGTTCAGTGTACCACACTCCGTGGCAGACCACGTCTGCCCCTGGGCAGGAGGACGGGGAAACCAGGTTTCCCCGTCCTCCTTCAGACCAGCACCCTGCCCTCGCCCTCGCGCCGGGTGATGTTGCGTTCGTCGAGATGTTCAAGGAAGGCCACGGCATACTTGCGGCTGCTACCAAAGCGATCGCGCAGCATGCCGACGCTCACGCTCCCCCCGGCTGCGGCGGCGGCGCGCACCCATGCCAGCAACTCGGCATAGGTCTCCGGCAACAGAAAGACATCAGGGGCCAGACGGACCACAAGACCCTGTTCGAGGGTCCAGGCCAGCAGTTCGTCGTCGAGGGCGGGGGCGGGCGGCGCGTAAGGCGCCCGGCGCATGGCCGCCAGAGCCGCCTCAATCGCCGCGCGTTGCTCGGGCGACGGGCGCGGATCGTGGCCCACCAGCCAGACGCGGGTCTCATCGAGGGCCACCAGGCCGCGTCGCGCGGCTTCGTCGAGCGCGCCGCCCAGCGCCCGCGCCGGCAGGCACAGCTTCTGGCGCGCCTCTTCGCGGGGCATACCGCGCCGCAGAGGGTAGCGACGGTGATAGTCGCGCAGGGCCGGCAGCAACTGCGCCTCCAGGCGCGCCCAACCCGCAGCCGAAACCAGCCATCCGTCGTCCGCGGCGTCCGGCTGCTCCGGCGGCGCGCCGAGCCAGAGCACCTGCCCGGCGGCCAGCAGGGGGGCGAGGGACTGCCGGTCGAGCAGGCCGGCCTCGGCGCGCGCCTCGGCCCAGGAACGCGGCGGGCCATCGCCCAGGGCCTGGAGCAGCAACTCCAGGGGATCGCCCCGCAGGCGCGCTTCCAGGCTGGCGATCACCTGGGGGCGAAAGCGCCGGTGCCGGGGCGGATGCGGGTCAACCACCACGCCGCCGGCCACGGTGCGGCTGGGCGAGGCCACCCGCAGGATGGCGCGGTCGCCACGCATAGCAACCACGGGACGCTCGAGGCGCAGTTGCGCCCAGCCGCTGCTCCCTGGCGCGAGCGCCTCGGCGTCGAGCAGCGTCAGGCGACAACGCACCTCAGCCGCGCCGATGAACAGGTCCAGAGCGGCGTTCTGATCAAGCCGCGCCGGGGCATCGCCCAGCACCCGCAGGCGCACGTCGAGCAGGGTGGTGGGGCGCAGGGCGCCGGGCAGCGCCAGCACATCGCCGCGGGCCACCTCGGTGTGGCGCACCCCGGCCAGGTTCACCGCCACCCGCGTGCCGGGCAAGGCTGTCTCGCAGCGCTGTTTGTGCGTCTGCAAGCCCCGCACCCTCGCCGGGCGCCCCGCCGGCAGGATTACTACCTCCTGCCCGACCCGCAACGGCCCGTCGAGCAACGTGCCGGTCACCACCGTGCCGAAACCGCCGATGGTAAAGGCGCGATCCACCGGCAGGCGCGGCGCGCCGCTCGCCGCCGCGCGCGAAGGGGTGGCAGCGAGCACCTGGTCAAGCGCGGCTACCAGCCTGTCGAGGCCCTGCCCGGTGCGCGCCGAGACGGCGACGATCGGCGCGTGCTCCAGGCTGGTGTCCTTCAGGCGCGCGCGCACCTCTTCCTCCACCAGCGCCAGCCAGTCCCCGTCCACCAGGTCGGCCCTGGTCAGCGCGACCACGCCGTGACGCACCTCGAGCAGATCGAGGATGGCCAGATGCTCGACGGTTTGCGGCATGACCGACTCATCGGCGGCAACAACCAGCAACGCCGCGTCGAGGCCGCCCACGCCGGCCAGCATGTTCTTGATGAAGCGCTCGTGACCGGGCACATCAATCAGGCTGACGCTACGCCCCGAGGGCAAGATCAGCCAGGCGAAGCCGAGATCGATGGTCATCTCCCGGCGCTGCTCCTCCTCCCAGCGGTCGGGGTCGATGCCGGTCAACGCCTTGACCAGAGTCGACTTCCCGTGATCCACGTGGCCGGCCGTGCCAACAACGTACATAGGTGCCTCATCCTAACGTGAAAATAAGCTGCTGGGGCAGGGGCATGGGGCAACCGGGTTTCCCCATGCCCCTGCTCCAGCAACCTATTTTTAGCCCTCCAGCGCGGGTTGCATACAATGAAAAGCCCATGCTATGATACAGCCACGCACGCCAGGAGCAAGCCATGGTACGCCAGGATGGACGCGGGCCGGACCAGTTGCGTCCCGTAGAGATCATCCCCAATGCGGCCCCCTATGCCGAAGGCTCGGCGCTGATCATCTGCGGCGACACGCGGGTCCTGTGCGCCGCCAGCGTAGAAGAGAGCATTCCGGCCTGGCTGCGGGGGCAGGGACGCGGCTGGGTGACCGCCGAGTATGCGCTGCTGCCACGTTCGACCCTGACGCGCACGCGACGCGAGCGCAGCGGGGCCAGCGGGCGCACCCAGGAGATCCAGCGGATGATCGGGCGCTGCCTGCGCGCCGCCGTGGCGCTGGAGGAACTGGGGGAACGGCTGATCACCGTTGACTGCGACGTGCTGCAGGCCGATGGGGGCACCCGGACGGCGGCGATCACCGGCGGCTACGTGGCGCTGGCCCTGGCCTGCAGGCGCCTGGTGGCCGAGGGCCTCCTGGCTCGCTCGCCGTTGATCCGCGCCGTGGCCGCGGTGAGCGTGGGCAGCGTTGACGGCGCCCTGCTCCTTGATCTAGATTATAGCGAGGATAGCCGCGCCGATATGGATTGCAACGTGGTCATGACCGACAGCGGCGAGTTTGTGGAGGTGCAGGGCACCGCCGAGGGAGCCCCTGTATCCCGGCAGCGCCTCAATGCCCTGGTTGATCTGGCCGCGGAGGGCATCGGCGAACTGCTGGCCATCCAGCGGCGGGTGTTGGGGCTGTAGCGCAACCTTCCAGATTGCGGAGCGCCGGACAGGCGGGTTCTCCACGTCCCGGCCTATCGGAACCGCAGGAATGAGCGATGAACGAACCACACAACCGCTCAGAAGCGCTGCGTCACCTTCAACTTGGCATGGCCCTGGAACGGGCCAACCGGCTCAACGAGGCAGTCGCCCACTACCGCCAGGCCATCGCCGCCGATCCGCTGCAAGCCGAGGCTCACAACGCCCTCGGCTTCTACTACCAGCGCGCGGGGCTCCTGGCCAAAGCCGTTGAGGAGTTTCGCCTGGTCGCCAGTCTCGAGGGGAGCTTCCTGGCCTATTTCAACCTCGGCTACGTGCTGGTCGAGCTTGAACGCTACGACGAAGCCCTGGACGCCTTCGAGCACTGCCTCAAACGCGCGCCTGATGACCCGGCGGCCCACTTCGAACTGGCGCTGATCCACCTCGCACGCAACGAATACGCCCAGGCGCTGGCCCATCTCGACCTGCCGTTGCAAAGCTACCCGCAGGATTGGGAAGTGCATAACCTGCACGGCCGCTGCCTGCTCGGCCTGCGTCGCTACGACGAGGCCACCGCTGCCTTCGGGCGCGCCCTCTTGCTGGCCGGTTCGCCGGCCGCGATGGCCGAAGTGGTTGACAACCTCACCAGTGTCGAGCGCCACCGCGAGTTTCGCAGCCTGGCCAATATCAAGGATCAGTTGTATGCCGAAGACGGGGTGATCTACCTCGGCTCAACCGGCGACGATGGGTTGCAACTCCGCGAGACGCAGGATTACCACTTCACCTATCCCAACATCGGCACCACCCTGCAACGGCTGATCGCCCTGGTCGCCAGCACCGACTGGCGCTTCAGCGCCGTGGTCGCCGCCGACGGCCTCGCGCGGCCACTGGCAGCCGCGCTCGCCGAATTGCTCAAGCTCCCGCTCCGCAGCGCCGAAGAACTCACCGCCGATGACCGGGCCCTGCTCGTCTTCGCCGTGGCGCGCGAAGTCGAACTGCTCCTGCTCAGCGTCGAACGGCTGCCCTGCGCCGTCACCGCCTTCTGCCTGGGTCTCAACTGGACTCGCCATACCAAAGTGTTGCCCGACGTCGTCGGCATCGTGGCCCGCGGCGCCTGCAGCGTGCCCTGGGAAGCGACCCTGCGGCGCCTGCGGGCCGAAGGCGCGCCACAAGCGGCGATCGGCGCCTGCGTCGCCGAGGCCGCCGCGGCCATCATGACCGCCGTGCGCGAAACCCCCCTCGACACCAATCTCCCCCGCCAGATCCGCTACTACACCCGCAACCACCGCCGCGTGAATATCGGCGGTCGCTGAGATCGGGGGAACCAGGTTCCCCCATCCCCCGGCCCGTGGAAGTCTTCCGGCGGACCGGTTATCGTCTGGAGCGGAATGGGGAAACCTGATTCCCCCATCCCCCGGCCCGGTAGCAGTTGTCGAATACACGTTTTCGTGTTACTATGTAGAGGGGTGCAGGAGGGGCGCAGCCCTCGCAGACCCTCCCGCCGGGTGAGGGGCTGGGGAAACCGGGTTTCCCCGGCCCCCTGCTCCGACAGACTATCTTCAATTGACAGGAGTTACGCGGTCGCCTTCCGGCGGGGAAGGGTGGAGGGCCGCAGGCCCTCCACGAACCGGTTGTTGCCCGCCCGCGGCGGGAGGGCCGTGGGGGTTGCGCCAGGCCACCTGGCCGCCGCGGGCGGGAACAGGGGTGCGGGGAGGTGATGGTCTTTGAGAAATTCATCCGCTATGCCGGGCTAGCCGTGGGGCTAAAGCCCTCGGCTACGGAATGCGAAGCCCGCCTGCGCGGGCGAGAGCGGATGATGTATTCAAAGACCATCAGCGCTCACGCGCTGGCGGCGTCTCTATGACGCTTTGGTAGCATCCGACGGGTGACGCGCCCGGCTTGCCAGGCACGAATCAGATGACAGGACGTACGC
>DAOTYR010000085.1:0-6543 GCA_034434655.1 Chloroflexaceae bacterium | reverse complement strand
CTTATACCATTTCCTGTTGAACATTCCGCATTCGTCGAAGTGCTGGATCGCACGGTGACGCCCTGCAAGGCAATCCACAATCCAACATCGGCAATCCAAAATGGTATTAGCCCCACGGCCAGCCCGGTATACCGGATGAATTGCTCAAAGACCATCAGCCCCACGGCCAGCCCGGTATACCGGATGAATTGCTCAAAGACCATCAGCCCCACGGCCAGCCCGGTATAGCGGATTCATTTCTTAATCACCATCCTGCCCTCGTATCCGCGATGCAGACGGGACGCCCGCGCTCCCAGGCGCATGGATGGCTCCAGCCGTCCATGCGGCTCCGCCGCACCCGGACGGGATGAAAATAATTCTTGGGAGGGCTACGCCCTCCCAAACCCTCCCACCGGGCGGGGGAATGGGGAAACCCGGTTTCCCCATTCCCCTCTTCGAGAGCCTATGTTCACCTCAGCCGTCCATGCGGCTCCGCCGCACCCGGACGGGATGAAAATAATTCTTGGGAGGGCTACGCCCTCCCAAACCCTTCCACCGGGTGGGGGAATGGGGAAACCCGGTTTCCCCATTCCCCTCTTCGAGAGCCTATGTTCACCTCAGCCGTCCGTGCGGCTCCGCCGCACCCGGACGGGATGAAAATAATTCTTGGGAGGGCGTAGCCCTCCCAAACCCTCCCGCAGGTGGGGGCATGGGGAAACCGGGTTTCCCCATGCCCCTGGGGCCTATGTTCACCTCAGCCGTCCATGCGGCTCCGCCACACCCGGACGGGATGAAAATAATTCTTGGGAGGGCGTAGCCCTCCCAAACCCTCCCGCGGGCGGGGGTATGGGGGAACCTGGTTCCCCCATGTTCACGTTAGGTGTGAACGACCTACAACCCCGCCCTGCCGCGCCGCGGCAATTGTATGCTACAATAGGGTGGTTTCGTAACACGGAGGCTCTGGCCAAAGCTATGAGCGACGTAACTTCGGATCATCCCGACACCAGTTCTGACGTTTTCGGTCTTGATGCCGTGCGTGAAGTGCTCCGCCTGATCCACGAGACGGATATCTCGGAGTTGTTGATCGAACGGGGCGATGCCAAACTGCACGTCAAGCGCGGCGTCCCCCCGCAGCCGTCCCAGTCGTTCGCTGTGGCGCCGATACTGCCGACATCGCTGCCGTCGCCTCTGCCTGGCGCGCCGGTACAGCCGATGTTCCAGCCCGCCCCGGCGCCGGAAGGTCCACCCGCCGAGATGCCCGCGGGGCATACGGTGCTCGCGCCGATGGTCGGCACGTTCTATGCCGCCCCGTCACCCAAGGACCCGCCCTTTGTCCAGGAGGGCGACGAGGTGCGCGTTGGCGATTCGATCGGCATTATCGAAGCGATGAAGATGATGAACGAGATCGAAGCCGATGCCGCCGGGCGGATCGCGCGGATCCTGGTGAAAAATGGCCAGCCGGTTGAGTATGGCCAGCCGCTCATGGTTATTGAGCCGCTCTAAACCGCACACGGGCAACCCGTGACGAGGCGTGCCGCGCCCATCCGTCAAGGGTTGCCCTATCCTTGCATGCACCAGGCCCTCTCCGTCAGCGAGTTGAACCATTACCTCCGCGAACTCCTCGAAACCAACCCGCTCCTCAGCGACGTGTGGGTCGAGGGCGAGATCTCGGAGTTCAAACGGCACGCCGCTTCCGGTCATTGCTACTTCAGCATCAAAGATGCGGAGGCGCTGCTCCGGGCAGTCATGTGGCGTTCAGCCGCCGCTCGTCTCCCCGCCCTGCCCCGCCCGGGCGAGGCCGTTCTGGTCCATGGGTATATTTCGATCTATCCCCAACGCGGCGATCTGCAACTCTATGCCGATATGCTCCTGCCGGCAGGCATCGGCATGCTCCACGCGCGCTTCGAAGAACTGAAGGCCCGTCTCGCCGCCGAGGGCCTCTTCAATCTCGATCGCAAGCGCCCCCTACCTCCCCGTCCCCGTCGCATCGGCATCGTGACCGGCCCCCAGAGCGCGGCGCTGCACGATATGCTCACCGTGCTGGGCCGCCGCTGTCCGCTGGTCGAGGTGCTGGTAGCGCCCTGCCTGGTCCAGGGTGAGCGGGCCCCGGAGAGCATCGTTGCGGCCCTCACCAGCCTGTTCCAGGCCGGGGTCGATGTGATCATCGTGGCCCGGGGCGGTGGTTCGCTCGAGGATCTATGGTCCTTCAACGACGAGGCGGTGGCTCGCGCCGTGTTCGCCAGCCCCGCGCCGGTCATTACCGGCGTCGGGCACGAGACCGATACGACCATTGTTGACCTGGTCGCCGATCTGCGCGCTCCGACCCCTTCCGCCGCCGCCGAACTGGTCGTGCCCGATATGCCGGAACTGGTTGCCGAAGTTGCCAGCGCCCGCGCCCGCCTCGATACGGCCGTGGGCGCCTTCCTGGCCCTGCGCCGCGACCAGGTGGCCGAAGCTGTTCGCCTGGTCGAGCGCCAGGCTCCCCTGCGGCGCCTGGATCGCGAGCGCCAGCAGGTAGACGACCTGGTTCGGCGGCTGGAACGCTCCGTGAGCGCCGCCGTTCAGTTGCGCGGCGTCGCGCTCGCCGGTCTCGCCGGGCGGCTCCAGATCCTCAATCCCCAGGCCACGCTGGCCCGCGGCTATGCCGTGGTGCGCCGCACCGACACCGGCCGGGTGCTTACCGATCCGCTGCAGGCCCCTCCGGCCACGCCGCTGACGATTACCCTGCGCGATGGCGAGGTGCATGCCACGGTAGACAAGGCAGACCTATAATGACAGGACGTGCGCGGTGGAGGAGCGCGGAGAGGCCGTGCCTCTCCGCCCTCGCGCCCAGGCTCGTGGATGCCCCTATACCTTCTCCTGACAATGCGTAGTCTGTGACATGAACGCTCAAACACCGATGGAAACCTACGAGACCCTCTACGCGCGCCTCCAGGAAGTTGTTGCGCGGCTCGAAGAGGGGGAACTCCCGCTGGAAGAGACCCTGCAACTCTACGAGCAGGGGGTGCGGCTCGCGGCCGAGTGCCAGCGCCTGCTCGATACCGCCGAGTTGCGCGTGCGCCAGTTGCAGCTTGCCGAACCGGGTCCTGAGCTGTTCGCCTGAGCGCTACGGTGCGTATCGAAGAACGCTATCATCGCTATCCGCGCCTCATTACCGCCGCGATTGCCTGGCTCTCGGCGCTGCTGGTCGTGCTCGCGATGGTGAATCTCGGCGCGACGCTCCTCCGCGGCCTGTGGGGCATCTATGGGCGTGACGACACCTGGCTTGCCACCTTTCCCTGGTTGCGGCCGGTGGTGCTCTGGATCGCCAGCGGCGCCGGCGCCCCGGTGAAGAGCCTCTGGGAACTGGCACCCCTGCTGTTCGCGCCCCTGATCTGGGCGGCGCTGGCCCTGTTCGTGGCCTTAATGCTCCGCAATGCCTTTCCCGCCATCCGCACCGGTCAGCAGGGCATGCTGGTGGAGTTCGCCGGTAGCTGGCTGCCCGTCCCCTGGGAAGATCTGGCGGCGCTGAAGGTCACCAGTGATCTTGCCGGCGAACGCTTCGTCGTCCTCGTCGAAACCAGCCCGCGCCATCTGACCGCCTGGCACCGGCTCTACAGCTTGTTGTACCGCTTCGGCTGGCAACCGGGGTTTTACATTACCTCGAACATCAATGAGTTCGAGACCCTGATGAAGACCATCCTCGATGAGAACCGGCGCGTGGCCCGCGCGATCGAAGGCGTGCAGGAGGTGCGCCTGCAGGAAGAGGCCCGCTCGCCCCTCTTTCAATTGCTCCTCGGCCCCGGCGCCTTTTTCAGCCGCACCGACGCGGTCGCCGGCGAGCAGGCACCCCCGCCGGGCGCACCGGTGCGTGGGGTCTACCCCTTCCGCGTGACGGCCATCCTTACCACGGTCGTCGCCCTGTTTGTCGCCGGCGCTGTCTGGAGCTACCTGGGCTACTGGGTGCGCTTCCTGGCGCTCATGCTGCCCGCGGTGCGGAACCTCCCCCCCTTTCGCTGGACCTACGGCGACGTAGGGTATGTCGAGCTGTACAACGCCTACCGGACCCGCGCCGTCCCGCTATTCGGCGTCGAGGGACGCCCCGATCTCCCGGCGCCCTGGTGGGTGCTGGTCGCCGCCCATCTGATGCTGCTCATCGCTATCCCCCTGATCCTGTGGCTGCTCGGTTTCCTGCCGGACCTCGAGTCGCGCGACGAGGGGCTGCTCATCCACAACCGGCTCCGGCGCCGCTGGCAACTCGTCCCCTGGAGTCGCGTGCTGGCCTTCAAAGCGACGGAAGTCTCGGAGCAGAGTTCCGTGCTGTTGCTCCAGGTTCGGGGCGGCCCGGGCAACCGCCTGACCAGTTTGCTCTACGATGGCACCCTGGCGCCAGGGACGCTGATCACCTCGGCGATTGGCCGCTTCAGGCCCCTCGTCAGTGATATGCTACAGCGCCTCGTGCGCCTCGAACAGGCTGGCGGCACGCCCATCCTGCAACAGGAGGCCCGCTCGTGGCTGCTCTGGCTGGCCCTGGGCCGCCGCCCCGCCCTTGAGGCGCTGGTCGCCCAGGGACGGGACGACGCGACGACGAAACGCCTTGCGGCTGCCTGGTTGTGGCCCGCCGCCCGCGCCATGGCCCTCCTGTCACTGTTGCCCGCCCTGTTGCTGCTGATGCATGGTCTCCTGGGCGACCGCGTGCCTACCCCCGGCCTGGCGCTGGGGGTCCTTGGGCTGTGGGTGTTCGGCATGCTGGAGTGGCCCCTGGTGGCCCTGGCCACCGTGCTGCTCGACGAGCGCACCGGCGGCGGCGAAGAGGACCTTCGCGCGCTGGCGCTCTATCCCCGCAGCCAGATGCCCCGCGTCCTTCCGCTGCTGGGCGCGTTGCTGCTGCTGGTTGTCGGCGCGCCGGTGCTGCCGGTGCTGGCGTGGGTCGGCGCCATCGTCTGGGCCTACTGGCTCACCGCCGGGCTGTGCGAGACGCTCTATGAATGGCGTGGCAGCCAGGTGGTGCTGGGCGGGTTGCTCCCCGTGCTCTGGCAACTCCTGCTGCTGATCGCCTTCCTTGTGATCATCAGGTAGGCGCGGCGGCGTGCTATAATGCCGCCGCGAATCCGCACAAGGAGGTGATCCATGCACCGGACGGTGATCAGCACCGAGCGCGCGCCGGCGGCAATCGGCCCCTATTCTCAGGCCATTGCGGCCGGCAGTCTGATTTTTCTCTCAGGACAATTGCCGATCGATCCGGCTACGGGAGCGTTGATCGACGGCGATATTGCCGCAATGACGCGGCAGATCTTCCGCAACATCGAAACGGTCCTCGCCGCTGCCGGCAGCACCCTGAGCAAGGTGGTCAAGGTGACGGTGTTCCTGACCGACCTGAACGACTTCCAGGCGATGAACGCGGCCTATGCCGAGTTCTTTACACACGACCCGCCCGCCCGCTCCACCGTGCAGGTTGCGCGCCTGCCCCGCGACGCGCGGATCGAGATCGAGGTCATCGCCCTGGCATAACGCCGAGCCAGAGGACCCCACCCTCCCACCGCGCTGCGCGCCTGTCCCGCATCACATTGCCTCGCCGGACGGTACAGATGTAGAACCAATACCTTGCCAATATGCTCTTCGCCTCCACCCCAACCCTCCCCCACCGGGGGAGGGAGCCGGGCGCCTCCCCCCGGCGGGGGAGGTTGGGAGGGGGCCGTATCGCGCGCAGCGACTTATGTGCAAGGTATTGGATGTAGAACCGTCTGACCGGAGGCATGGCGATGAACAACGGCAGATCCTTTCGCACCGCCCTGCTGATCGGCGTTGCCGTGCTGCTGTCCCTGGCAGGGGCGGCCTGGCTCCAGCGCCCCGACGGGCGCCTGCGATTGACCGTCTTGCCCGTGCCCGGCGAAGCGCTGCTGATCCGCACGCCCGCGGGCCGACACGTGTTGATTGATGGCGGTCGCGACCCGGGGTTGCTGGCGCTGCTGCTCGGTCGCCTGATGCCGTACTGGCAGCGCGACCTGCAGGCGGTGATCCTTACGCGCGGCGACGGGCAGCGCCTGCCGGGCCAGGTGGCGGCTCTGTCCCGTTACCAGGCGGCGCTGGCCCTGGCGCCCCCCGACCTGGGAGATCAGGGCCCGGCCGGGCAGTGGCGGCGCCTGACGCGGACCATGGGCGCCCGGGCCATCCCCCTCCGGGCCGGACAACGCCTGGACCTCGACGGCGCGACCCTGGAGGTCGTGGCGGCCAACCCCGGCAAGCACGGCGGCGCGGTCCTGCTGCTACGCCACGGTCGCACCCGGGCGCTTATACATACCGGCGGCCCCGAGGGCGATGCCGCGGTCCAGCGCGTGGCGGCGGCATTGGCGCCGCTCGATCTGCTGGTGTACCCGTGGCAGCGGCCCCTGGACACGGCGGCGATCGCGGCCTTGCGTCCGCGGGCCATCGTGTTCAGCGAGGCGTACGAGGCGCCCGCGCCCGCCCTGCTGAGTTACGCCGACCGGCGGCGCTACGCTCCCCGGCTCTACCACCCGAAGAACGATGGCACGGTGAGTCTGATCAGTAGCGGAGCAACGGCGTGGATCGAGACCGCCACGCCTC
>DAOTYR010000084.1:0-4359 GCA_034434655.1 Chloroflexaceae bacterium | reverse complement strand
GCTTCGGCGGCCACGGCGGCCTGCTCGACGCTCTCCACTTCCACCTCCACCCGCACCATCGGCCCCACCGCCGACCGCGCCCGGCGCACCGCTTCGGCCAGATCGATCCCGTGCGCGGCCAGGATGGCCAGGTGATTGTCCTTGAGCATGACCCCGTCGTACAACCCGAAGCGGTGATTGACGCCTCCTCCGACGCGCACGGCGTACTTCTCCAGCGCCCGCAGCCCCGGCGTGGTCTTGCGCGTGTCGAGGAGGCGCGCCCCGGCGCCCTGCACCTCCTCCGCGTAGCGGGCGGTCAGGGTAGCGATGCCGCTCAGGCGCTGGAAGAGATTGAGGGCCACGCGCTCGCCGCTAAGCAGGCCGCGGGCCGGGCCGGCGATGGTCGCAACACGCTCCCCGGCGGGTACCCGCGCGCCCTCGGCCACCCGCGGCCGCAGGGTCAGGGCCGGGTCCACCAGGGCAAAGACGGCCGCCACAACCGGCAGGCCGCAGACCACCCCGGCCTCACGGAAGACGAAGTGCGCCTCGGCGCGGGCCTCGGGGGGGATGACCGCCAGGGTCGTCAGATCGCCCGTGCCCACATCCTCGTGGAGGGCGCGCGCGACGACATCGCGGATGAGTTCAGCAGGAAGATCGAGGGGATTCATCGTTTCACACCTACGTTGCCGTTCTGGAGCTTCTGCACGGGAGGGTGGGGGAGGGCTACGCCCTCGCAGGGGCTAATCAGCCGCGTGCGCCCGCGCCAGCGGCGCGGCGATGGTTTCGACCAGAAACGGGGCCTGACCCCGGACCTGCACCAGATGGGCCTGCCAGCACTGGCGGGAGTGCGGGAAATCGGCGCGGAAGTGCCCGCCGCGGCTCTCCTCGCGCGCCAGCGCACCGGCCACGATCAGCCGGGCGGTCAGCGCGGCGTTGACGGCGGTGAGCGCCTCCGGGTCGTCGGGATCGGCCTGTTGGGGCCAGGCTGCCAGGCTCAGCGCCCCGGCGCGCAACCCCGCGCCGTCGCGCAGTGGCCCGGCGGCGGCGCGCATAGTCGCGGCCAGGGCCGCGCGCCAGTCCGGCGCCGGGAACGCGCCGGCAGATCGGTCAGCAACGGGGTCGGGCGCGACCGCAGCGCGGGCGATGGCGGCGGGGGAGCGTTCCAGAGCCGCGGCGATGCCGGCGCGCCGCCCGAAGACCAGGCACTCCAGCAGCGAGTTGGAGGCCAGGCGATTGGCGCCATGCACGCCGGTGCAGGCCACCTCGCCGGCGGCGTACAGCCCGGGCAGGCTGGTAGCGCCATGCAGATCGGTGCGCACACCGCCCATCAGGTAGTGCGCCGCCGGGGCCACGGGGATGGGCGCGACGACGGGATCAAGCCCGTCATCGCGCAGACGGGCACAGATCGTCGGGAAATGGCCCTCAATCGTCGCCCGGGGCAGATGGGTCAGGTCGAGGAGCACATGGTCGCTACCGGAGCGGCGCATAGCGGCGTAGATGCCGCGGGTCACCACATCGCGGGGGGCGAGTTCGCCGCGGGGATCGTATTCAGGCATGAAGCGTTCGCCGGCGGGAGTGCGGAGGAGACCGCCCTCGCCGCGGGCGGCCTCGGTGATCAGGAAGCCCTGGCCGGCGCGCGTGCGGTAGACCGTGGGATGGAACTGCACAAACTCCAGATCGGCCACCTCGGCCCCGGCGCGATAGGCCATGGCGATGCCCTCGCCGAGGGCGACGGGCTGATTACTGGTCAGACCGTAGAGCGCGCCCGCGCCGCCGCTGGCGAGGATCGTCCCCGCGGCCAGCAAGCGCTGCCAGGCCCCCGCCGGGTCGCGCGCCAGCGCCCCGACGATCCGGCCCCCCTGGTCAAGCAGATCGACGACCTGCCACCCTTCCAACAGGGTGATGCGCGGATGGGCGCGCGCGCGGGCGATCAGCGCCGTGACCACCGCCAGGCCGGTCGCGTCGCCCACGTGCACGATACGGCGGGCCGAATGGCCGCCCTCCAGCCCCAGGGCGAAGCGTCCGGGGGCTACGCGCTCGAACGGCACGCCCGAGGCGGCCAGTTCGCGCATCAACACCGGCGCGGCGTGGGCCAGGGCGGCCACGGCCTCGGCGTCGGAGAGGCCGGCGCCGGCCACCAGCGTATCGGCGACGTGGGCGCGGGGCGAGTCGGCGGCATCGAGGGCCGCGGCGATGCCGCCCTGCGCCCAGGCCGAATTACTCTCGGGCAGGGCGCCGCGGGCCAGCACCAGCACCTCGGTGTACTCGGCGGCCGCCAGGGCCGCTGCCAGGCCGGCGGCCCCGGCGCCGATCACCAGCACGCCGGTGGTCGTCGTGAGAGCCGTGGGCCAGGCCGCCAGCGCGAAGCGAGGAGCGGGTATCGGTTCCATGGTTGGTTCTCGTTTCTTCAAGTCGTGCGGCTGCGCCGCACACCGACGGGAATGAAAAAAGGTTCTTCCTGGCAGGGCTGCGCCCGCCCACACCCTCCCCGGGGTGAAGGGGTGGGGAAACCGGATCTCCCCATCCCCCTGCGCGAGGGCTGCGCCCTCCGAGACCCTCCCAGGGGGTGAAGGGGTGGGGAAACCAGGTTTCCCCATCCCCCTGCGCGAGGGCTGCGCCCGCCCACACCCTCCCCGGGGTGAAGGGATGGGGAAACCGGATCTCCCCATCCCCCTGCCTGCGCTCGCCGGGCGGGAGCGCAACCCACCGGAGCAGATCAGAGCGCGATCATGCGCTCGATGGCCGTGCGGGCGCGGGCGGCCAGATCGGGCGCCACCGTCACCACGTGGGTCAGGTCGCGCAGACTATCGCGCACCTTCTCCAGGGTGATCATCTTCATATACTTGCAACTGATCGACTCATCGATCGGCAGGAACTGCTTTTCAGGATTGGCCTTGCGCATGCGGTGCAGCACACCGATCTCGGTGGCGACGACGAAGCGCGAGGCGCCGCTGCTGGCCGCGTGGCGGATCATGCCCTCGGTCGAGAGAATATGGGTGCCGCGGGGATCGAGCCTGCCACTCGCCAGGTAGTGCATGGTGCTGCTCACACAGCCGCACTCGGGGTGGATCAGAAACTCGGCGTCGGGCGCGGCGGCGCGCTGGCGCTCGACCATCGCCGGGCGAATGGCGGCGTGCACGTGGCACTCCCCGGCCCAGATCTGCATGCGCCGGCCGGTTACCTGCCGCAGATAGCTGCCCAGAAACATATCGGGAAGAAAGAGGATCTCTTTATCTTCAGGAATGGCCCGAATGACCCGCTCGGCGTTCCCCGAGGTGCAACAGTAATCGCTCTCGGCCTTGACCTCGGCGCTGGTATTGACGTAGCTCACCACCACCGCGCCGGGATGCTCGGCCTTCCAGGCGCGCAGTTGCTCGGCGGTAATCGAGGCCGCCAGCGAGCAACCCGCCTCGGGGTCAGGGATCAGCACAGTCTTCTCCGGCGAGAGGATGGCGGCCGTCTCGGCCATAAAATGCACGCCACAGACGACCAGCACCGGCGCGTCGCTGCGAGCGGCGAACTGGGCCATGCCCAGCGAATCGCCAACATAATCGGCCAGGTCCTGGATCTCGCCGTACTCATAGTTATGGGCCAGGATCACCGCGTTGCGCCGGGCGCGCAAGACGTTGATCTCCTCCATCAGGGCCGCGGCCGCCTCCGGGGCGGTGTGGGTGAGCGCCATGCTCATGGACAACCTCCTCGATAACCTTACCTAACCTCACGAAGTAGTTCAGACGCGGGCATCCCTGCCTGACGATCGTTCCGCCGCCCCTTCCATGGTTTCGCGGCGCGGCCTGGTACGCACCGGTCGGGGAAGTGCGGAGGGCTGAGGTGACCATCGTTCGCCGCGTTCAGCCCCCCTCCCAGCCTCCCCCCCGCTGGGGGGAGGAGCCGCATGCCCGCCCCCAGCGGGGGAAGGTCAGGGTGGGGGCCGGCACCGTGCCCGCGGAGCCGTGGCGCGAGCGTCCCGCCCGCGCTCCCGGGCCGGTTGCATCGGGGTGGTGCGCCATGCGCATGACCGTCTCACGTGAACATAAGCTCTGGAAGAGGGGTGTGGGGAAACCGGGCTTCCCCACACCCCTGCCCGCGGGAGGTCCTCGCCCTCACGCAGGGGGATGGGGAAACCGGGTTTCCCCATCCTCCACCCGGTGGAAGGGTTTGGGTGGGCGCAGTCCGCACACAGGGGGATAGGGAAGGCGAGTTTCCCCACGCCCCTGCCCGCGGGAGGGTGAGGGCGCAGCCCTCGGCGAGGGGTATGGGGAAACCCGGTTTCCCCACGCCCCCGCTCGTTCTACGAAGGAGATCCTATGCCTCGCGTACTGATCCTCTACGCCTCTCTTGGCGCCGGGCATGGCAGCGCGGCCCATGCCCTGGCCGCGG
>DAOTYR010000083.1:0-2083 GCA_034434655.1 Chloroflexaceae bacterium | reverse complement strand
ACCAGTGTCGAGCAACTCACCGAACTGCTCGGGGCGCTGGAACTGCGGCTGAGCGCGGAGGAACTGGAGCGTCTCAGCGTAGCGTAGCCGGTTGAGGGAGGGCGGAGAACCCAGGGTTTCCTACCCCCTGCCCGCAGAGGAAGACCGTTGCGCGGGCCTCTCAGCCAAGCGCCACGGCCGCAGGGCCCTCGAAATGCACTACGTTGCTCGCCAGACGCACCGGCGTTGCTCCGCCGTATTCAGGCGCTTCGGTGTCAAGCAACCTCTTCCATGGACGGTCCGCCGGAGCAGCCAGTTCCGGCGCGGCACTGAGGGACACCCGCGCCGGGCCGCCCAGATTGACGATCACCAGCAGCGCGGGCGCGCCCGAACGATCCCCCTCGCGTCGCAAGGCAATCATCTGTTCGCCGAGGGGCTGCGCGCTGAAGGTCCCACCGGGACGCAGACGCAGGGCGGGATGCTCGCGGCGCAATCGCAAAAGATCGCGATAGAGGCGCAGCATGCCAGCGTGGGGTGGACGCTGGCGCTCCTCCCAGTTGAGGATGGAGCGCCGGAAGGTCGCTTCGGCCTGGGGATCGGGGATCTCCGCCCCGCGAAAGGCGCCGAAGGCAGCAAACTCCTTCCGTCGCCCCGCGGTGATCTGCCGGCCCAGTTCGTCGTGGTGATCGGTAAAAAAGAGGAACGGGGTCGAGGCAGCCCACTCCTGGCCCATCCACAGCAGCGGCGTCTGAGGGGCCAGCAGCAACAACGCCGAAGCGGCGCGGTAGGCTGCCAGCGACGCCTGGTGGTGCAGGCGCTCGCCAAAGGCCCGGTTGCCCACCTGGTCGTGGTTCTGTAGACAAAATGGACCGGCGCGACATCATCGGCGGGAGCGCCGCGCGGCTGTCCGGTCGAGCGCATGACCTGACCGGTGTAGAACCATCCCTGGCGAATGGTCGTCGCCAGATCGGCGGTGCTGCCGCTATAGTTGATATAATATCCATCGCGCTCGCCGGTCAGGGCCACATGCGCCTGGTGATGAAAATCATCCGCCCAGACCGAGTCCAGGCCCCAGCCACCGGCGCTGGGGGAGCGCACCAGGCGTGGGTCATTCCCGTCGTGTTCCGCAATCAGCACGACGTGCCGACCCGGCGGCAGCGCCGCGTGTACCCGCGCAGTCAGTTCGGCGGCGATATGGGTCGGTGAGTCGTCTATAAGAGCATGGACAGCATCGAGGCGTAGCCCGTCGAGGTGGTACTCGGCCAACCAGTGCAGGGCGTTCGCGATAACATACTCGCGCACGGGCCGGTTGTCAGGGCCGTCCACGTTGACTGCTTCACCCCAGCCGTCCATGCGGCTCCGCCGCACAACGCCGCAATGAACATACGTTTGTTCTTGGGAGGGCGCAGCCCTCCCAAACCCTCCCGCGGGCGGGGGCATGGGTGCGCGGGCCTCCGGCCCGCGTCCGCGGGGGTATGGGGAAACCCGGTTTCCCCATACCCCTCGCCGAGAGCCTATTTTCACGTTAGGGGGTGTGGTGGCGGCTGGTAAAGTAATCCGGGCTAAAATCTCGCAGGTAGTTGCCATCCGGTCCGAAGTGGTTATAGACCACATCGAGGATCACTGCCAGGCCGCGCGCGTGGGCCGTATCAACCAGGCGGCGCAATCCATCGGGGCCGCCGTAGGCCGCATGGCGCCCAGACGCGAAAGCGCGCACCCTGAGCATCGGGCTGCGCGCCAATTGGTAACTTCCAGTTCGTGCCAGCTCCTCAGCCGGCCACGCGGCCGGGCCGCACCCCAACGCGATGCACAAAGGTTGTTCCTAACGTGAAAATAAGCTGCTGGAGCGGGGGTGTGGGGGAACCGGGTTTCCCCACGCCCCCGCCCCGCAGGGTTCTGGGGAAACCGGGTTTCCCCGTAGCCCCACCCGGTGGGAGGGTTGGGGAGGGCGCAGCCCGTGCGCAGGGTTCTGGGGAAACCGGGTTTCCCCGGAACCCCACCCGGTGGGAGGGTTGGGGAGGGCGCAGCCCGTGCGCAGGGTTCTGGGGAAACCGGGTTTCCCCGGAACCCCACCCGGTGGGAGGGTTGGGGAGGGCGCAGCCCG
>DAOTYR010000082.1:0-6969 GCA_034434655.1 Chloroflexaceae bacterium | reverse complement strand
GGGAGGAGCCGGACTCCCTCCCCCCAGCGGGGGGAGGGCTGGGGAGGGGGGCAGTCACCTTGCCCGCGGAGACGCGACGAGGGCGGGCCGCCCGCGCTCCCAGGCGATGTTCATCGGGCGTTGTGCGCGAATCGCATGGACATCTGCGGTGAAAACAGCCCCTGCCCACGGGAGGGTGAGGGCTACGCCCTCAAGCAGGGGATAATAGCATCGTTCCCCGCGGAGCGAAGTATAATGGTTTCGCTACCCAGGGGGGCCTGGAAGGGCGGCACTCTCCCAGCAAGCAATCCGACACCCAGGTTATGCGGACAGGTTTTGGATAGGCGCCCGGCCGTCGAGGAGGACAGCATGGAAGAGGTGGTAATCGTCGGCGCGGCCCGCACGCCGATCGGCAAGTTCAACGGGGCATACGCCGGTCTCAGCGCGACCGATCTGGGAGGCGTGGCGGTGCGCGCGGCCGTGAGCCGGGCGGGGATCGACCCGGCCAGCGTGGACGAGTGCATCATGGGCAACGTCGTGAGCGCAGGGCTGGGCCAGGCGCCGGCGCGCCAGGCGGCCATCAAGGGCGGCTTGCCCGACAGCGTGAGCGCCTTCGCCGTGAACAAGGTCTGCGGCAGTGGCCTCAAGGCGGTCATGCTCGGCGCGGCGTTGATCCGTTCCGGCGAGGCCGAGGTGATCGTGGCCGGAGGTATGGAGCATATGAGCAACGCCCCCTACCTGCTCCCCGGCGCGCGCCACGGCTACCGCCTCGGCAACGGCGAAGTGATTGACGCCATGGTCCACGACGGCCTGTGGTGCGCTTTCGAGCGCCAGCATATGGGCAATGCCGCCGAGTGGATCGCGCGGAGTTTTAAAGTCACCCGCGAGCAGCAGGATAGCTACGCTCTCCAGTCGCACCAGCGGGCCATTGCCGCCATTGACGGCGGGCGCTTCACCGATGAGATCGTGCCCGTCAACGTGCCCGGTCCGAAGGGCCAGACGCTGACGGTGGATACCGACGAGTGTCCCCGGCGGGACAGTTCGCTGCAGGCCCTGGCCCGGCTGCGCCCGGCCTTTGAAGAGCACGGAACCGTCACCGCGGGCAACGCTCCCGGCATCACCGACGGGGCTGCGGCGCTGGTGCTGATGAGCGGGTCGCGCGCCGCCCGTCTGGGCCTGACGCCCCTGGCGCGGGTGGAACAGTCCGCCCAGGCGGCCGTCCCGCCGCGTGAGGTCTTTACCGCGCCGCCGCTGGCCATCCAGCGCCTCATGGACCGCGCCGGCACGACGGTGGATGATTACGATCTGTTTGAATTGAACGAAGCCTTCGCCGCCCAGGTGGTGGCCAATATCCGCGCCGGGCACCTGGATGTGGATCGGGTCAATGTCAACGGCGGCGCAATCGCCCTCGGGCACCCCATCGGGGCCAGCGGCGCCCGCGTGCTGGTGACGCTGATCCACGCCCTGCGGCAGCGCGGCGGCCGGCGGGGCATCGCCTCCCTCTGCCTCGGCGGCGGCGAAGCCGTGGCCCTCGCGGTTGAGGTCTTCTAATGTGAAAGTGGGGGAACCCGGTTTCCCCATACCCCCGCCCGTGGGAGGGCCTGACCCTCACGCAGGGGGATGGGGAACCCTGGTTTCCCCATCCTCCCACCCCGTGGCAGGGTATGGCAGGGCTGCGCCCTCGAGCAGGGATATGGGGAAACCTGGTTTCCCCACACCCCCTCCTAGCGGGAGGGTTTGAGAGGGCTACGCTCTTGAGCAGGGATATGGGGAAACCTGGTTTCCCCATATCCTTCCCCAGGGGACGATGGTTAGCCGATGCTACCAGAGCGTCATAGAGACGCCACAAGCTCGTGAGCGCTGGAGCGCTTCCTGTTGCATTGAGCAGCAATCTACAATCCGCAATCTAAAATCTAAAATGGTTATGGATCGTCTCACACCAGAACGGATCCTGCAAGATCTGGGAACCACGACCCTGCCTGGCAGCGTCCACTGCTATGATACGGTCGGTTCGACCATGGATCTGGCGCGCGAGTGGCTGGTGACGCACCCCGAGGACCCCCGGCCGCTGCTCATCACCGCCGAGGTGCAAACGAGCGGGCGCGGGCGCCTGGGCCGCCGCTGGGAAGCCCCCGCCGGCACCGCGCTCCTGACCTCGCTGGCTTTGCGCCCTTCCTGGCTAGCCCCCGAACGGGGCGTCACCCTGGTATGGATGGTCGCCGTGGCCCTCTGTGAGGCCATCGAGACGCTCACCCCCCTCCGGCCCGCCCTCAAGTGGCCCAACGATGTGCTGCTCCCCATTGGCGCCACGGCCCCAGAACCGGAAACCCCGGACGAGGCATGGGGCGCCCCGGGGGCCCAACCTGGCTGGGCCAAAACCGCCGGCATTTTGCTCGAAGTCGGCCTGGGCGCGCGGGGTCTCGACTGGGCGATCATTGGCTGTGGCGTGAACGTGAGCGCCGCGCCACCGCCCGAGACGTCGCACTACCCCGCCACGAGCGTCGTGGCCGCCGCCGGTGCGCCGGTGGCGCGTCTGGATCTGCTGCGCGCCTTCTTGCGTCGCCTGGACCACTGGTACGCCCGCCTCGGCGCGGGCGAGGAGGCCGCGCTCTTCACGGCCTGGCGCAACCGCCTGCTGACCCTCGGCCAGGAGGTGCGGGTCGAAACGCCCGGCGGCCTGGTAACTGGCCGCGCCGAGGACGTGGACGCGACCGGCGCCCTGCGCGTGCGCGATAGCGCGGGAACCCTCCACGTCATCGCCACCGGTGACGTGGGGCTGATGTGAACATAAGCCCTCGGCGAGGGGGGTGGGGAAACCGGGTTTCCCCATCCCTCAGCGGACGCGGGCCTCCGGCCCGCGCACCCAGGCCCCGGCCCCTGGGAGGGTTTGGGAGGGCGTAGCCCTCCCAGGAAGAACCTTTTTTCATCCCATCGGTGTGCGGCGCGAGCCGCATGGAGGACTGATGTGAACATAAACCGCCCGCGGGAGGGTTTGGGAGGACGCAGCCCTCACGCAGGGGGAGGGGGAAACCGGGTTTCCCCACGCCCCCGCCCGCGGGAGGGCCTTGTCCTCAAGCAGGGGCATGGGGAAACCTGGTTTCCCCACACCCCCACCCGGTGGGAGGGTTTGGGAGGGCGCAGCCCTCCCAGGAGAACCTTTATTCGTCGCGTCATGGTGCGGCACAGCCGCACGAACCTGATTTGAGGCCGTTCTCAGTCCAATTTCAGCCGATTTCGCGTTAGTCCGTAACTATCCTGTGGTATAGTAAGAGCCAACGCCTGTAACCTTGGTGTGGAGATCAGGAGGTATGCCCCCTTTACTCCGGCGCCTCGTATTCAGCGCCCTTCTGCTCACCAGCCTGATAGTGGCAGCCACGATGCTGCGTCTCGCCCTGGAATGGCGACAGGCTCTGGCAGACATCGACTCCATGATTGTCACTCCTGCCGCCATCGCGTTCCCCGATGCGCCAGCCAACCCTCTGGCCAATCAGCCATCCCCCCATGATACGGGCGCCGCTGGCGCCGACCAGCTCGCCTCAGGGCCGGGGCAGGCGATCCTGCCGGGGTCCGCGGCTCCCGCAGAAGGGTCCGGCAATGCCCCCCAACTCAGTCAGGAGACGTTGAACATTCTGCTGCTCGGCACCGATGCCCGGGCGGGCGATACTACCCCGCCGCGCACCGACGCGATCGTGCTCGTGCGTATCGAACGCGATAGCGGTCGCGTCAGCATGCTCTCCATCCCCCGTGACCTGTGGGTGACCTACCCCACCGGCGGCGAGGGCCGCATCAACGCGGCATACGCCCGCGGCGAGCTACGCTTCGGGCCGGGCGGCGGCGCCAGTCTGGCCAAAGCGACCGTCAGCCGGCTGCTCGGCGTGAACGTTGACAACTTTGTGTTGATCAACTTCCAGGGCTTCAAGACGCTGATCGACCAGCTCGGCGGCATTACGGTGGACGTGCCGGAAGCGATCTACGATCCGGCCTATCCTACCGAAGACTACGGCACGATCGAGGTGCGCTTCCGGCCCGGACGCCAGTCGTTCGATGGCGAACGCGCCCTGATCTACGCCCGCACGCGCCATGCCGATAGCGACTTCGGTCGCAACCAGCGCCAGCAACTGGTGTTGATGGCGATTTTTGAACGCATTCGCGAGCGCGGTTTGCTGCAACAGCTTACCAGCCTCGATGACTACACCGGCGCCCTGCGCGGCTATGTCATGACGGATCTGAGCCGCTCGCAAATGCTGGCGATCGCCAACTTTGCCCGCAGCGTGGATAGCGACAACGTGCTGCGCTATGCCATCGACTCGCGCAGCGTGGTTGACCTGCGCGAGCCGGCCACCTTCGCCGCCGAGCCGGCGGCCCTCAAACGGCTCGTCGGGCAGTTCACCGGGCGAGCGGTTTCCACTGCCGGAGGGCGATAAACTCGCAACACCGTGTAGGGCCGCATCAGGCAAGGGGCGCGGGGAAACCAGGTTTCCCCGCTCTCCATATGTCCGCGCACCACCATGGTATGAACGACACCGTCCAGAGCGGCGCGGCTGCGCGGGGCATGCTCTCGGCCGCGCTGCTCATCGCGGTCGGGAACATTCTCAGCCGGGTGGTCGGCTTCATCCGCGAGCCGATCATCGCCTACTACTTCGGGCGCGGCGTCGCGGTGGATGCCTTTCAAATCGCCTGGACGGCGCCCAGCACGATCTACGACATGCTGATCGCCGGAGCCGTCAGCGCCGCGCTGGTGCCGGTGTTCTCGGAGTATGCCGAGGGTGACCGCGACGAGTTCTGGCGGGTCGTTTCGGGCGTGCTGACCCTGGCCCTTGCCGCGCTGACGGCCATCGTCGCCCTGGCCCTCTGGCAGGCGCCCCTGATCGTGGCGCTCCTCACCCGCCCCCAGGAGGGCGCCCTGCGCGATCTGGCCGTCCCACTGGTGCGTCTGCTGATGCCGGCGGTGCTGCTGATGGGCATCTCAGGGCTGGCGACGGCGGCGCTCCACGCCCAGCGCCGCTTCCTGCTGCCGGCCTTCGTGATGGTGGCCTTCAACCTGGGAGTGGTGCTGGGGGTCATCACGCTCCACGCGCACCTGGGCATCAACAGCCTGGCCGTGGGCGCCCTCATCGGCGCGCTGGCCCAGGTCGCGCTGCAACTCCCCGGCCTGCGCGGAGCGCGCCTGCAAGCGGCTCCGGGTATCTGGCATCCCGCGGTGCGGCGGATCATGCGCCTGTATGCGCCGGTGGCGCTGGGGATCGGCTTTTCGATCATCGGCACGTTGATCGACCGGTGGCTGGCTTCGGGCTTCGAGGGCGCCCTCAGCACCATGCGCTACGCAACTACCCTGATCCAGTTCCCCCTGGGCCTGGTGGCTTCGGCGGTCGCCCTGGCGGTGCTGCCGACCCTCTCGCGCCAGAGCGCCGTGGCCGCTGAGTCGGAGTTTCAGGCCACACTGGCGATGGGCTTAAAGGTCGTGCTGCTGCTGATCCTGCCGGCGACGGCGGGGCTGACGGCCCTGGCAACGCCGATCACCAGCCTCGTCTTTGAACGGGGCGCCTTTGGCCCCGCCGATACGCACATCACCGCCCTGGCTCTGTTGCTGTACCTGCCCGGCTTGCCCGCCGCCGCGCTGGATCAGGTGCTGATCTTCGCCTTCTACGCCCGCAAGAATACCCTGACGCCTAATCTGATCCAGGGCGCGGCTATTCTCTGTTACCTGCTAACGGCCCTGCCCCTGCTCTGGTTCACCCAACTGGGCTTCCTGGCCCTGGTGATCGGCAATTCGGCCCAGTGGATCGGCCACGCCCTGATCACCTTCGCGTTGCTCAGCCGCGCGGCGCCGCTGCGCGGGCAGCGCCTGGGCGAAGCGGCGTTCAAAGCGGCGCTGGCCAGCGCATTGATGGCCGCATGCGTCGCCGGGCTTGCCGCGGCCCTGGGCGACGCGCCCGCCCCGCTCGTCGTGGCGCTGGCCGGGGGCGCCGGGATGCTGCTCTACCTGGCGATCAGCGCCGCCCTGCGCGTCGAGGCCCTGGGGTTCTTCATCGCCGCCCTGCGGGCGCGCCTGTAGCCGCAAGCGTGTTCCTGGCAGGGCCGCGTCCCCCAGACCCGCCTATCCGGGAGGGGCATGGGGAAACCCGTTTTCCCCATCGTACCTGTTCACACCCGGGGTAACCCACGCGCCTGGGAGCGCGGGCGTCCCGCCCGCGTCGCGTCCTGGCGGGCAAGCTGCCCGCGCTCCCAGGAGCAAGGTGACCACGTACTCCCCATCCCCCTGCCAGCGAACGCCGGCAACTACCCCGCGAGCCGGTCCGCCAGATCCTCCATGCGTCGCAGAAAACGGGCGATGAACTCCGTGGCGTCGAAGGCTTCCACCAGGCGCGCATTCGGCGCGCGCCCATGCTTGCCGGTAACATCGCCCACGGTCTTGCCCAGGGTCAACTGGCTTGCCAGTTCCACCTCCACGTAGAGATCGCGAGTCCGCGCCAGTTCCGGCCACCACACCAGCGCCAGGGCCGCCGGGTCGTTGATCGAACAGCCTGCCCAGCCAAACTCCCGCAGATGAAACTCGAGGTAGTGGCGCGTGGCCTCGGCGATAAAGCGGGGGATCGGGCCGCCTCGCGCCAGCAGCCGGTCCACGTCGGCCTGGGTCAGACGCACGTCGCGGGTGATGTCCCACGGCATGATTGTCAGCGGCATGCCGCTGGAAAAGACTATCTGGGCGGCGTGGGGATCGGCGAAGACGTTGAACTCGGCCAGGGGAGTGACGTTGCCCTCGGCGCGGAAGGCCCCGCCCATAAAAATACACTCGCGGACTGCCCGGGCCAGGCGCGGCTCTTTGCGCAGCGCCAGGGCCACGTTGGTCAACGGGCCTACCGCCACCAGGGTCACCTCGCCCGGGGCGGCCATGATCTCGCGGATCAGCAGGTCCACCGCATGCTCGTCCACGGGTTGGGCCGCGCTCCGTGGCAAACGGGCGTCCCCCAGGCCGCTCGTCCCGTGGGT
>DAOTYR010000081.1:0-1612 GCA_034434655.1 Chloroflexaceae bacterium | reverse complement strand
GTGCCCGATGAGCGCCACGGCGGTTCGCGGGTCAGCGCCCACCCGCAGCAGCCAGGCATGCTCGCCGATCAGCCTGGCAAGCGGCGCCACCGCGCCGGGGTCAACCTCCAGCGCCTGCGCCGCGAGGGTCAGCGCCCGATCGCGGGCCAGCCGCTCGAGGTGACTGGCCTGCCCGGCAACAGGTTCCACCAGGCAGAGGGTGGCCCGCGCGGTATGGGTTGCCAGCCGCTCCGCGCCCAGAGCGGCCAGATCCAGTTCGATCAGGGATGTCTCTCCCCTCAGCGTGCGCCACGGCAACTCGGGGAAAAGGCGCGCGGCCCCGGGCGGCGGGCGCACCGTCCCCGCGTGCCCCCAGAGCATCGGCGAGCGTCCCGCGCCCAGATGGACCGTCCCGGCGGCCAGCAGCGCGGCCCCGGCGCATGCACAGCCAAGCGCGAGGGTTGCGCTCAGCGCCTCCCCGGCCCCGACGAAGAGCAGGCCGCGCCCGTGCCACACCACCGCCCCGGCGCGCAGCGGCGTTCGCCCACGGGCGGCGGCGAGGGGCAGGGTTACCCGTTCGAGCACCTCGCGGCGCAGGCGCGGTTCATCAGCCGCCACCTCCGGGGCAATGAAGGCCAGGGCGCGCCCGCTCGCCGGTAGCGCGCCGAGCAAGCACCCTCCACCTGCGGCGATCAGCGCGCCCGCGTGGCTGCGCGTCACCAGCGTTCCGCCCAGCGCTACCTCGTCGGGCGCCAGGGCCTGCACAATGATCTCCACCTGCGCCGGCGGCCCTGGCTCGACCAGCGCCGCCGGCAGGCGGAGCCATGGCCCGAAGGCCCGCTCCGTGGCGAGGATGACTTCGGCGCTATTGGCGCGAAAGACGATTGGCACGCCAAGCACCGGCGCCTCGAACCGTTCCGGCAACGCTCCGCCCGGTTTTCCTGTATCGATCATGGTGGCGTACCCTTTGCCTCCAACGACAATCGAACGTGGGGTATGGGGAAACCAGGTTTCCCAACGCCCCCGGGAGAGACTAACGTGACCATGGGGGGAACCAGGTTCCCCCATCCCCCTGCCCGCGGCAGGGTCTGGGAGGGCAAAGCCCTCGAGCAGGGGGATGGGGAAACCGGGGTTCCCCATCCCCTCACCCGGTGGGAGGGTTTGGGAGGGCAAAGCCCTCGAGCAGGGGGATGGGGAACCCGGGGTTCCCCACGCCCCCTGCGTGAATGATTGTACACCTGCTGTTCATCGGCCCAATAGCGGGCAGTGGTATAATGTGGCCTCGAACCGGCATCAGCAGTCCATGCGGCTGCGCCGCACAACGCCGCAATGAACATACGGTTGTTCCTGGGAGGGCTGCGCTCTCCCAGACCCTCTCGCGAGTGGGGGCGCATGGGGAAACCCGGTTTCCCCATGCCCCTGCGGGGCGGGGGCGTGGGGAAACCCGGTTTCCCCATTCCCCTCTTCGAGAGCCTATGTTCACGTTAGTTAACACGTCTCTCATTGGCCGGACGCACACGGTGGAGGCTTCGCCTCTCCGTATGCCGCGGTTCCGCGACCGCGACGGCCACGAGGCCGGGCGAACCACAGGCAGCGCTCCCGCCGCGGACGGGAAACACCGGTACAGGGCCTG